>NZ_JAGPYL010000143.1:0-15155 GCF_018070095.1 Micromonospora sp. U56 | reverse complement strand
GTCGGCGGGCAGCCCGGGGATCCGCAGCGGCGGCACCGGGGTGTGCCGCGCGTGCACCTCGAGGGCGTCCTCCCAGGTCTGCACCGGTAGCGGAGCCCGGCCGGTGAGGGTGCGGTAGAGCAGCGCGCCGAGGGCGTACACGTCGCTGGCCGGGTCCGGCGGGCCGGGCGTCAGCCGTTCCGGCGCGAAGTAGGCGGGGGTGCCCATCATCAGCTCGCCGGTCTGACCGGCGAGCGGGTGTCGGGGACCGGCGAGGGCGGCGATGCCGAAGTCGAGGACCTTGGCGCCGGTCTCGGTGAGCATGACGTTGGCCGGCTTGACGTCGCGGTGCACCACGCCGATCCGGTGCGCGGCGGCGAGCGCGGCCGCGACCTGACCGGCGACGCGGACCGCGTCGGGCCAGGCCAGCGGGCCGGCGGTGAGCCGGTCGGCGAGGCTGCGCCCCTCGACCAGCTCCATCACCAGGTACGGCACGACCACGCCGCCGGGCAGGGTCGCCTCGCCGTAGTCGTAGACCTGGGTGACGTGCGGGTGGGTGAGCCGGGCGGCGGCCCGCGCCTCCCGCTGGATGGTGGCCCGCAGCTGCGGGTCGGCGGCGAGCTGCGCGGCGAGGGCCTTGACCGCGACGGGGCGGTGCAGCACCTCGTCGTCGGCGCGCCATACCTCGGACATTCCGCCGAGGCCGATGGGCGCGCGCAGGACGTACCGATCGTGCAGGCGCGTGGCGGGCGTGAGCGACGACATGATGCTCCAGTCTGCCCGCCCCGCCCGGTCGGACACCAACCGTGGTGCCCGGTTGGGCGTCGTCTGGCCGGAAAAGCACCCTACCGGGTGCTTACGGGGTGGCGTCGGGCACCCAGGCGGTCAGGGGCGGCAGGTCGGGGCGGGGGCGGGCGCCGGCTCCGTGAGGTCGGCGAGCCGGCGCAGTGCGTGCGCGGCGGCGAGCCGGACGGGCGCGAGGCGGTGGCGGCGGGCCCGCTCGGGGCGTACCGGCGCGTCCGGGCGGGCCGAGTTGACGTGGCGGGTGACCGCGTCGATGGCGAGAGTGAAGCCGGTGGGCTGTTCCATGGTCAACTCCTCGGTACGGGACGGGGGGAGGTGCGGACGACCAGCTCGGTCGGGAGCAGGATCTGCCCGGCGGCGTCGGCGGCCGGTGGGTCGAGCAGCAGTTCGGCGGCGATCCGGCCCTTCTCCTCGGCCGGTTGCCGGACGGTGGTGAGGCCGGCCGCGGCCGCTTCGGCGACGTCGTCGAAGCCGGTGACCGAGACCGTGGCGGCCCGCTCCCCGAGGGCGTCCAGGGCGCCGAGCGCGAGCACGTCGGAGGCGGCCAGTACGGCCGTCGGCGGATCGTCGCCGGCGAAGCGGCCGGCCACCGCCTCGGCCCCGGCGGCGCGGCTGTTGCCGGTGGCGTTGAGCAGCGTGATGTCGGGCCAGTCGACGCCGACCGCGGCCAGGGCGTCGGCGAAACCGGCCAGGCGACCCCGGGTGGTCGGGTGCCGCGCGGCGTCGACACCGGCGAGCCGCAGCGGCCCCGGTGGCGCGTCGGGCAGCATCGTGTCGGCGAGCAGCGCCACCCGGCGGTGCCCCAGGCCGACGAGGTGGTCGGCGACGGACCGGGCGGCGGCCCGCTCGTCGATGCCGACGTACCGCTCGGCGCCGGCGTCGTCGTCGGCGGCGGGGGGCGCGGTGGTGACGAAGGGCAGCCCACGACCGCGGATCAGGTCCAGCGCCCAGTCCTCGTCGGCGACGCAGTAGACGCAGAACCCGTCGACCGCCGCGTTCTCCACGGCCGCCCTGGCCTGCGTCGCCCCGGTGGGCAGCGGCACGAGCAGCAGGCTGGTGCCGTGCCGTTCGGCCGCGGCGGCGACACCGGCCAGGAACCGGACGGCGAACGGGTCGGTGAAGGCGTACGACAGCTGCGAGGTGAACAGGACGCCGATCGCGCCGGCGAAGCCCCGCCGCAGCGAGCGGGCCGTCGGGTTCGGACCCGGGTAGCCGAGCTGCCGGGCGGTGTCGAGAATCCGGGTGCGCAGCGCAGCCGAGAGCTGGTCGGGGCGGCAGTACGCGTTGGAGACGGTGCTGCGTGACACACCGACCGCCGTGGCCACGTCCTGGAGCGTCGGTCGCACCCGGGCCCCCTTCTGGATCGATTCAGTCTGGATCGATTCAGAGACTAGCCGGACCGACTCGGGGCGGTCAAGGGAAACGGACACCACACGACGAACGGCGCCGGCCGCAGCCGACGCCGTTCCTCGGGAAACCGGGCTCAGGGCTTGCGGGCGACCCCGCCGTACATGCTGACCTCCGCCACCGAGGGGCGCGGCTGCGGCTCGGTCTCGGCCCGCCACTCGGCCACCGAGCAGAGGCCGGGCTCGACCAGCTCCAGCCCCTCGAAGAAGCCGGTGAACTCGTCGAGGGTGCGCAGGTTGATCAGCCCGTGCGGGCCGCCGCCCCGGGCCGCCGCCCTGGCCTCCGCGGCGACGGCCGGCGGGAGGTATTCGTGGGTGGCGTGCGACGCGGCGAGGTAGCTGCCGGGCGGCAGCGCCTCCAGCAGGCGGCGCACCACCGCGTACGGGTCGTCGGCGTCCGGGACGAAGTGCAGGATCGCCACCAGCATCAGCCCCACCGGCCGGGACAGGTCGATGGTGCGCAGCAGGTCCGGGTGGCGCAGGATCTTCTCCGGGTCGCGCAGGTCGGCGTCGATGTAGGCGGTGGCGCCCTCGGGCGAGCTGGTCAGCAGCGCCCGGGCGTGGGCCAGCACGATCGGGTCGTTGTCGACGTAGACCACCCGGGACTCCGGCGCGACCCGCTGGGCGACCTCGTGGGTGTTGTCGGCGGTCGGAATGCCGGTGCCGATGTCGAGGAACTGCCGGATCCCGGCCTCGCGGGTGAGGTGGCGCACCGCCCGCTGGAGGAAGCGCCGGTTCTCCAGGGCGCTGGTGCGGATGGTCGGGAAGCGGGCCGAGATGGCGTCACCGGATTCCCGGTCGGCTTGGAAGTTGTCCTTGCCGCCGAGCCAGTAGTTGTAGCGCCGGGCGGGGTGCGCCACCGAGGTGTCGATCCGGTCGCTCGGGTGGGCGGAGCCCGTGGTGGTACCCGGGGCTTCGGTGGTCACGTGTCGCCTCCATGACTCTGCGCCATCGCGCGCGATGACGTCCGTCCACTGTCGCCGGTCGCGGCCCATGGTAGAGGCAGTCCCGCGGGGCGCGTCGCCCCGGGCGACGGTCACGCCGGGTAGAGCTCGTCGCGGAGCCGGGCCAGGATCTCCGGCGTACGCTCGGGCGGCGCCGCCTCGACGCAGAGCCGCTCCATGGCCACCGCGTAGTAGTCGAGGTCGTCGCGCTTGTCGAGGTAGATGGCGCTGGTGAGCTGCTCGATGTAGACGATGTCGGGCAGGTCGTCGTCGCCGAACCGCAGGATGGTGAACGCCCCGCCGGCGGCGGCGTGCCCGCCCGCGGCGAACGGGATGACCTGCAGCCGCACGTGCGGCGACCGGGTGGCCTCGATCAGGGCGTCCAGTTGGCCGCGCATCACCGCCGGCCCGCCGATCGGGCGGCGCAGGGCGGCCTCGTCGACCACCGCCCACACCTGTGGTGGGGCGGCGCGGCGCAGCAGCTCCTGTCGGCGCAGCCGCAGCTCCACCCGCCGGTCGACCTCCTCCGCCGGGGCGTTCCGGTGGCCGAGCAGGACGACGGCGCGGGCGTACGCGGCGGTCTGCAACAGGCCGGGGACGAACTGCACCTCGTAGGTGCGGATCAGCGAGGCGGCGGCCTCCAGGCCGAGGTACGCCTGGAACCAGCTGGGCAGCACGTCGCCGTACCGGTGCCACCAGCCCGGGCTGTTGGCGTCGCGGGCGAGCTTGAGCAGCGCCTCCCGCTCGTCGGCGGCGCTGACCCCGTAGAGGGTGAGCAGGTCGGCGACGTCGCGTTCCTTGAAGCCGACCCGGCCCAGCTCCATCCGGCTGATCTTCGATTCGGAGGCCCGGATCTCCCAGCCGGCGCCCTCACGGGTGACGCCGCTGGCCTCGCGCAGGCGGCGCAGCTGGGCGCCGAGCAGCATGCGCAGCACGGTCGGCCCGGTTGCCGGACCCCCCTCCGCGGTCGCCATCGCCACGTCGCCCTCCACCTGCTCGCCTTGCGCCGGCCGGGCGCCCCACCCCCGTCCGACGTGTAAGCATGCCATGGACGGTGGGTGATCCGGACTCCTCCGCGCGGCCGAGATGGTCCCGCCGGCGGGACCGACTATCGATCGATCAGGTTGTCGAAGTCCCCGTCACGGGCGCCGAGGACGAACGCCGCGATCTCGTCCACTGTGTAGATCAGCGCGGGGCCCTCGGGGTGGCGGGAGTTGCGGACCGCGATGCCCGTCCTGCCGGGGAGTTCGGCCAGCTCGACGCAGTTGCCGCTGGGGTTGCTCCGCCGACTCTTCTGCCACCGCAGCTCGGGGAGCTGGGTGACGGGTACGCCGTTCTCGGGCTGCTGCATGAGGGGTCTTTCTGTGCGGTGATGAGCCGTCCGGTGTCGCGAGTGGAGGGTGTCGCGGCGGGGAGGACGGCGACGCCGGATCATGCCGTGCTGCACGTGCATCTGCTATTGCATCTGCATTGGACAGCGAGCATGATAACCCACGTGCGCGGTACCCGACCGCTCACTTACGGTTACCCCCAACCCCGGGCAGCCTCCTGGGAGAACGACGGCTGGGCACCGCACGCCGGCCGCCGTCCCGGGCCGTCCGCCGACGCCGCGAGGGAGTTCTCGTGCCGGATCCGGTGAGCGTCGCGTCCGGCATCTCCGCGGCGGGTGCGCTCGTCTCGGTGTGGCAGCTGCGCCGCCGGGCGCTGCGGGCGGAGGCGGAGATCAAATATTTGCAGGCCGAGCTGGCCGCCGAGCGGCACGCCGCCAGCCACGACCCGCTGACCGGTCTGCCCAACCGGCGCGCCTTCTACCGGATCGCCGCCGCGCTGCTCACCGACGGCGGCGGGCGGCCGCTGATCGCCGTGGTGCTCGACCTCAACGACTTCAAGCAGGTCAACGACCGCTACGGGCACGCCGCCGGGGACCAGGTGCTGGTCAGCGTCGCGCAGCGGCTCACCGCCTTCGCCGGCGACAACCTGGTCGCCCGGCTCGGCGGTGACGAGTTCGCCGGCCTGCTGCGCAGCCCGTCGGTCGACCGGCGCTGGATCGACCAAGCCACCCGCCGGCTCTGCGAGGCGATGGCCGCGCCGATCCCGGTGGGCGGGCGCAGCGTACGGGTCACCGCCTCGGTCGGCCTGGCGCCGGTCAGCGGCCCGACCCAGCTCACCGAGGCGCTCTGCGCCGCCGACGCCGCGATGTACCGGGCGAAGGGCGTGACGACCCGCCGGTCCCCCCGACAGCTCCTGGACGCCCCGCGCCTGGCCGAGTGCTGAGCACCCGGCCGGGCGTCGTCGGAGCCGGTCAGACCAGCGTGACGAGGTACTCCTCCAGCGCCCGGTACGACTGCCGCGCGCCCTCCTCCATGCCCGAGCCCACCATCGCGTCCCGCTCGGCGGCGGTGTCGAAGCGGGTGGTGCCGGTGACCATCGTGCGGCCGTCCTGCTCGGTGAGGACGAGCGTCTCCACCGCCACGTGACCGGGCGCGCCCTCGAACTCGAAGGTCTGCACGATCCGCTCGGGCGCCGCGATCTCGAGGAACTCGCCGCGGAAGGCGTAGGCGTTGCCGTCCGGGGCGTGCTCCACGAACCGGTACCGGCCGCCCACCCGGAAGTCGATCTCGACGTCGAGGGGGTTGCCCCGACCCCACCACCGCGCCAGGTGCGCGGGGTCGGTGTGCGCCGCCCAGACCATGTCGCGGGGCGCGTCGAGGACCCGGGTGAGCACCACCTCGCGGTCGGTGGGCAGCGCGACGGTCAGGTCACCGGTCGGGTTCATGGTTGTTCTCCTTCAGCTCTCGCAGGTAACCGTCCAACGTGTCGTACCGGTCGTCCCAGAGCCGGCGGTACTGGTCGACCCACTCGGCGAGGAGCCGCAACGCCGCCGGCTCGATCCGGCACCGCCGCCACTGCGCCTCGCGGGTGCGCACGATCAGCCCCGCCGCCTCCAGCACGTTCAGGTGCTTGGAGATCGCCTGCATCGAGATCGGGAACGGCGCGGCCACCTCGTTCACCGTCGCCTCGCCGGCAGCCAGGCGGGCCAGGATGGCCCGGCGGGTCGGATCCGCGAGGGCGGCGAAGACGGCGCCGACCTGATCTGGTGAGGTCACTGCAATCAACCACCTGGATTATCAACCGATAAGTTGAATGTACTCGTCGGGGGCACCCTGTCAAGGACGAACGCGCAAAATCGGCTCGGCCGAGCGACCTCGTCAGCGCCAGCCGTAGCCGGCGCGCAGGGCCTGGCCGATCCGGTCGAAGCGACCCCGGTCCAGCACCGCGCCCTCGCGCCGGATGCTGTCCTCGCGCATCGTCAGCACCCGGTCGAGGCGGACCCAGCTCGGGCGCCGGTCACGGTCCCACTCCCCCGGGCCGAGCGCCAGCCAGTGCCGCTGACCGTCACGCTCACCCTGGCTGGAGAGCATCAGCCCGAACAGCGTGCGGCTGTGCCGGCCGACCACCAGCACCGGACGGTCCTTGCCCTGCCGCGGGTCGTCCTCGTACGCCACCCAGGTCCAGACGATCTCACCCGGGTCGGCCCGGCCGTCCAGCTCCGGGGCGTACGTCAGCTCCCGGCGCTGCAGGGCGCCGACCTGGCGGCGACGGGCCACCTGAGCCGGAATCCGGCCGGCGGTACCGGCCGGCACGGCCGCACCTCCGGTCACCCGATTGAGCCGGGCGACGACGTTCCTCAACAGACCTGCCACGGGCGGCAGCCTAACCCCACCGCCGCCCGGGCGCCCGGCCCGCCGGCGGGGTAATCCGCTCGACCAGTCCGGGGCCGGGTGGCGAGGATCGGGCCGCGGCGGCACCGCTGCCCGACGAGCGCCCCTATCCCCTGCCGCCCGGACCGGCCGCCACGATCGGCGCGACGCCGAGCTGAGCAGCCGGGCCAGGCGGTGCCCGCGCCGATCTCGACCAGCCGGGGCGGCACCCGCCCGTGGTAGGCGAGGATGGCCTCGGCGAGCCCGGGCGGGTAGCCCGGCCGCGCGTCGTCGTAGTCGCCCGCCACCTCGCCGAAGACCTCCGCCACGACCGCTATCCTGCCACCGGTCGAGGCGCCCGAAGGAGAGACATGATCGAACTGCCGGGAGACCTGCCGGTCGTCGAACGCACCGCCGTGCGGCTGGTGGTGCGCGACGCGCAGGACCGGATCCTGCTCTTCCACACCCGCGACCCGGACCATCCCCGCCTCGGCACCTGGTGGGAGCTGCCGGGCGGCGGGATGGATCCCGGCGAGACGTACGCCGAGACCGCGGTGCGGGAGCTGCGGGAGGAGACCGGCTTCGTGGTCACCGCCGCCCGGCTCGGCCCGCCGGCCTGGCGGCGGCGGGCCAGCTTCATCCACCGGCAGCGCCGGCACCTGCAGGACGAGGTGGTGATGACGGTACGGCTCGACGCCGCCGGGCCGGACATCGACGGCGCCGAGCGGCTGGACTACGAGGTGGAGGACTACTTCGGGTTCCGCTGGTGGACGGTCGACGAGGTGGCCGACAGCACGGAACGCTTCTACCCGGGGCGGCTGCCGGCGCTGCTCCCCCGGTTCCTCGCCGGCGAGGAGCTCGACGAGCCGTTCGAGCTGTGGTCCTGAGCGGGGGTGCCGACCGGGCCGGGAATGGGCACAGTAGGGGCATGACGACGACCCTGCACACCCCGCTGGCCCGCTACGCCGCCCGGCTGCACGCCGGCGCCGGCGACCGGCACCACGTCGCCGCACCGCTCGGCGCCTGGCTGCTGCTGGCGCTGGCCGCGCCGGCCGCGACCGGCGCCGACCGGGACGAGCTGGAGGACGTCCTGGGCGTGAGCGCGCCCGCCGCGGCGGAGCTGGCCGGGGCCCTGGTGGACCGGCCCCACCCGCTGGTGCCGTCCGCCACCGCCGTCTGGCAGCAGACCGGCCACGACACCGCGGGGCTGTCCGAGTGGCGGGCCACGCTGCCGCGTACCACCGCGACCGGGCCACTGCCCGACCAGCCGGGGCTGGACGCCTGGGCCCGCGAGCACACCCTGGGGCTGATCGACCGGTTCCCGCTGACCCGGTCACCGGACGTGCTGCTGGCGCTGGCCAGCGCCCTGGCCACCCGGATCTCCTGGGCCGACCCGTTCGACCTCGCCCCGGCCGGGCAGCTCGGCCGCGCCAGCGCCTGGGCGGGGCGGCTCGACCGGGTGCTGCGCACTCCCGCGCGCGGCCACCGGGCCTGGATCGCCGCGACCGGACCGGCCGGCGACGTCGCCGTGCACGCCGCGCCCGCCGTCGAGCGCGACGGGGCGGGCCTCGTGGTGGTGTCGGTCGTCGCCGACCCCTCGACCCCCGCGGCCGACGTGCTCGCCGCCGCGTACGAGGTGGCCGCCACGGCGGTCGACGAGGCGACACCGGCCGGCCGCCGGTCGCTGTTCGCGCTGCCGCTCGGCGACGGTCCGGCGTGGACGGTGCGGGAGAAGCGGGTGCACACCCGCGCCCCGGACGGTCGGGAGGAGCGGCACACGGCGGTGCTGCCCTGCTGGTCGGCGCGGGACGAGCACGACCTGACCGCCCCGGCACTGGGCTTCCCCGCGGTGGTCCGCACGCTGGGCGGGCTGCTCGGCGAGCCCGCCCCGCGGCTCGAGGCGCGGCAGGCGGCGATGGCCCGCTACGGCCGGTACGGCTTCGAGGCGGCCGCCGTGACCGCCGCCTTCGCCCTGGCCAGCCTCGCCCCGGAAGGCGTCGCCCGCACCGCGGAGCTGCGCTTCGGCCACCCGTACGCGGTCGTCGCGGTGGCCACCGACCGCGATGGCGGGCCGTGGCACGGGGTGCCGGTCTTCTCCGCCTGGGTGGCCGAGCCGGAGGAGCCGGCGGCGACGGACCTGGCGGACCCGCGCGAGGAGTTCTGACCCGGCCGGGACGGGCACGCCCGGCGTGGAGCCCTCCTCGGGGAAAGGGCCCCACGCCGGGTCACGCCGCGACGGGCTCCCGTTCCTGCGCCGCCGCCCGCTCCGCGAGCCGCCGCTGCCGCTCCTGCGCGCCGATCAGGTCGTCGGGCAGCGAGTCGGGCACCTCGATGTCGAAGCGGCGCAGCATCCGGATGGCGAACCCGCCCAGGGTGATCAGGACCAGGGCCAGCCCGAAGCAGACGTACGCGAAACCGATGCCCCGGCCCGGCCCCGTGCCGATCACCGCGCCCACCGACCCGGCCAGCGACCCGCCCGGGGCGAGCATCGGCTCGAAGAGGCTGGTCGCCGCCGGGGCGAGCAGCGCGAAACCGATCGGCAGCGTCGACCAGGAGATGGTCTGGTTGAGGCTGAACACCCGGCCGTGGAAGCGTTGCGGCACCTTGACCTGGACGATGGTCGCGTAGATCGACTGCGCGGTGGTCATCGCCATGGCCAGCCAGAAGATGCCGACGCAGACCATCGTCACGGAGGCGTCCAGCCCGACCAGCACGCAGCCGACGGCGGTGCCGAGGTTGCCGACCAGCACGCCCACCATCCGCCGGCGCCGGGGCCCACCCCACAGCGACATCAGCACCCCGCCGGCCACCGCCCCGCAGGCCTCGGCCAGGGCCACCTGCGCCACCTGGCTGGCGGTGCCGAACGAGAGCACCAGCGGCGTGGTGAGCACCAGCGCCGGGGCCAGGAAGATGTTGCCCAGGGCGAAGTAGCCCAGCATCAGCCGGAAGCCGCGGTGCTGCCAGGAGTAGCGCAGCCCGTTGGCGATCGCCACCAGCAGCCGCTCCCGGGGCCGCCAGCCGAGCAGGTCGGGGAAGCGCACCACGGCCAGGGTCAGCACCGCCACCAGGTAGCTCGCCACGTCGATGAGCAGGATGCCCTTGAGTTCGATGGCGGCGAGCAGGCCGGCGGCGAAGACGGGCATCAGCAGCATCGCGAAGCCGCCGGAGAGCTGGGTGATGCCCATCGCGTGCCCGAGGTAGCGCTTCGGCACCAGCTGCGGCACCGCCGACTGGAACGCGATCCGCTGGAACGAGCCGGCGACCTGGCTCAACGCGACCAGGGCGTAGATGTGCCAGAGGACCAGGTTGTCGGTCCAGAGCAGCGCGGCGAGCGCCAGCTGGATCGACCCGGCGGTGCAGCTGGCGACCATCATGATCCGGCGGCGGCTGACCCGGTCGGTGACCGCGCCGGCCACCGGCAGCATCAGCACGCCGCAGATCAGCGCCAGCGCCCAGAGCAGACCCAGGTCGGCCACCGACCCGGTCCGGGTGAACAGCCAGATCGGCAGCGCGAACGCGGTCAGCGCGGAGCCGGTGGTGGAGACCAGCTGCCCGGCGGTGACCGCGACGAACCGGGCCATGCTGGGCTTCACCACGCTCTGCTCGGGCCGGCCGGACCGGCCCGCGCGCTGGTGGGCGGTGACCGCCCAGCCGGCCTCGGCGCCCCGCGCCTCGGGGGTGAGGGCGGCGACGTCCCCGGCGGCCAGCGCCGGGTGGACCCGGGTGACGATCTCCGCCAGCTCCTCGGCGCGGTACTTGAGGAAGAAGTGCCCGGCCTGGTCGAGCACCACCAGGCCGAGGGTGTCGCTGAGGAACTGCCACTCGGCGTACCGCTCGGCGTGGTAGTCGGTCACCGGGTCCTCCGAGCCGACCACCGAGATGATCGGCGCGCGCAGCGTCGTCGCGCCCCGGTCGAGCAGGCCGGTGAAGTACTCCTCGGAGGCCCGCGAGTCGGCCCGCATGTTGCTGATGATCCGGTCGGCCTGCTCCGGGTCCAGCTCGTCGGTGTCCACCCCCATCGACTTGAGCCAGCTGGCGTAGTGCCGGTTGCTGCGGAGCTGCTCCAGCCGGTTGCGCAGGGCGGCGAAGGCGCCCCGGGGGCGGGCGAACGGGAACATCGCGCCGATGTAGACCGCTTCCAGGTCCCGGCCGGCGGCCTCCACCTTGCGGGCCACCTCGGCGACGATCGCGCTGCCCACGCCGCAGTGGCCGTAGAGGGCGATCGGGCCCTCGACGCGTTCCAGGATCTCCTCGGCGACCCGGCTGGTCAGCTCCTCGAACGGCAGGCCGTCCTCGCTGAGCCCGACGTCGTGGCCGGGGATGGCCAGCGACCACAGGGCATGGCCGGCGGGCAGCGCGTCCGCCAGGGGCTGGTAGACGATGGCGCTGCCGCCGCCGTACGGGACGCAGACGTAGCTGAGCACCCGCTGCCCCGCCGGGATCGGCTTGGTCAGCTCGTAGAGCAGCCGGCGCGGCCCGCCGCCGTCGTCGCCGCACATGAACCGGGCCAGGTCGCGGATCGTCCGCTGCTGGAACAGGTCCATCACCCCGACGGCGCGCCCGCCGTGCTCCGCCTTGCGGATCTTCGCCACCACCTGGGTGGCGAGCATGGAGTGCCCGCCCAGGTCGAAGAAGTCGTCGTCGATGCCGAGGGTGGCCACGCCCAGCACCTCCGACCAGATGCCGGCGAGCAGCCGCTCGGTGTCGTCGCGCGGCTCCACCAGGGCGACCGACGCCGCACGGGTGAGCACCGGCGCGGGCAGCGCCCGGCGGTCCAGCTTGCCGTTGGGCGTCAGCGGCAGGCCGTCCAGGGTGACGAACGCGGCCGGCACCATGTACTCGGGCAGGGTCTCCTTCAGCGCCGCCTTCAGCGCGGCGTGCTCGGCCGCGCCGACCAGGTAGGCGGTGAGCCGCTTGTCGCCGGGGGTGTCCTCGCGGACGATCACCGCCGCCTCGGTCACCGCCGGCTGCTCGCGCAGCGCGCTCTCGATCTCGCCCAGCTCGATCCGCAGGCCGCGCAGCTTCACCTGGTGGTCGATCCGGCCCAGGAACTCGATCACCCCGCCGGCCGGGGCGGTCACCCACCGGGCCAGGTCGCCGGTGCGGTAGAGCCGGGCGCCCGGCTCGCCGGAGAACGGGTCCGGCACGAACCGCTCGGCGGTGAGCGCGGGCCGGCGGTGGTAGCCGCGGGCCAGCCCCACCCCGCCGATGTGCAGCTCGCCGGCCACCCCGACCGGGCAGGGGTTGCCGCGCGGATCCAGCACGTGCAGCCGCAGGTTGGCGATCGGGGCGCCGATCGGGACGGTGGTCAGGCCCGGCAGCAGCGCCGGGTCGCAGTGCCAGGCGCTGACGTCGATGGCCGCCTCGGTCGGGCCGTACAGGTTGTGCAGCTCGCACCCGGGCAGCCGGACGGTGAAGTCGATCGCCGTGGCCGGCGGCAGCTCCTCACCCGAGCAGATCACCCGGCGCAGCGCCGTCGCCGCCTCGACGCCGGACTCGGCGAGGAAGACGGTGAGCATCGACGGGACGAAGTGGGCGGTGGTGACCCGCTCGGCGACCAGCAGGTCGCGCAGGTAGCCGGCGTCCTTGTGCCCGCCGGGCTTCGCCAGCACCAGCCGGGCGCCCGCACGCAGCGGCCAGAAGAACTCCCAGACCGAGACGTCGAAGCTGGCCGGGGTCTTCTGCAGTACCGCGTCCTCGGGGCCGAGCCGGTAGGCCTGCTGCATCCAGTCCAGCCGGTTGACGATGCCCCGGTGGGTGTTCGGCACGCCCTTGGGCCGACCGGTCGAGCCGGAGGTGTAGATGACGTACGCCAGGTGCTCCGGGCCCGCCGCCGGCGTCGGGTCGTCGGTGGGCTGGTCCGCCCAGATCCCGGCGTCGTCCAGGGCCAGCACGGTGGCGCCGGTGGTCGGCAGCGCGTCGCGCAGGTGCTCCTGCACCAGCACCACCGGCGCGGCGGCGTCGTCGACCATGAACGCCAGCCGGTCCGCCGGATACTCCGGGTCCAGCGGCAGGTACGCGCCGCCGGCCTTGAGCACCCCGAGCAGGCCGGTTACCAGCTCCACCGACCGCTCCGCGCAGACGCCGACCAGGGTCTCCGGGCCGACGCCGGCCGCGCGCAGCCGGTGCGCGACCCGGTTGGCCGCGGCGTTCAGCTCCGCGTACGTGGTGGACCGGCCATCGATGGTGACCGCGGTGGCGTCCGGGGTGCGGGCGGCGCGCTCCTCGATCGGCCCGTGCAGCGTCTGGGTGGCCGGGAAGTCGGGGGCGGTGTCGTTCCAGCTCGCCAGCAGCGCCCGCTCGGCGGGCGGGAGCAGGTCCAGGGCGGCGACCGGGGTGTCCGGGGCGGCGACGATCGCGGCCAGCAGGGTGGTCCACCGCCGCGCCATCCGCTCGACGGTGTCGCGGGTGAACAGGTCGGTGTTGAAAACCAGCTTGCCCCAGATGCCGTCGGGCACCTCGACGGCGTGCAGCTCGAAGTCGAACCGGGTGGCCGGCAGCTCCATCGGGGTCCAGCGGAAGCTCACCTCGTCGGCGTCGGATACGCCGGAGAAGCGGCCCATCTCGTAGTTCTGCAGGACGAACATGGCCTGGAACACCGGCGACCGGCTGACGTCGCGGGGCAGCCCCAGCTCGTGCACCACCTTCGCGAACGGCACCTCGGCGTGCTCGAAGCCGTCCAGCACGGCCCGCCGGGTGCGCTCCAGCAGCTCGGTGAAGGTCGGGTCGCCGGCCAGCTCGGCGCGCATCGGCAGCATGTTGATGAACATGCCGACGACGTCCTCCAGCTCCGGGGCGGACCGGCCGGCGACCGAGGCGCCGACGGCGAAGTCATCCTGCCCGGCGTGCCGGGCCAGCAGCACCTGGTACGCCGCGAGCAGGGTCATGAACAGGGTCCCGCCCGACGCCCGGGTGAGCGCGGCGAGCCCGTCGGTGACCGCCCGGTCGACCTGGAACTCGACGAAGTCGCCCCGGTAGGTCTGGGTGGCCGGGCGGGGCCGGTCCAGCGGCAGTTCCAGCGGGGTGATCCCGGCCAGCCGCCGCTGCCACCAGTCCAGGTGCCCGCGGGCCTGCGGCCCGGCCAGCTCCCGGGCCTCCCAGTGGGCGAAGTCGCCGTACTGCACCGGCAGGGCGGGCGGCTCGCCGCCCCGGTAGCGGGTGATCAAATCCCGCAGCAGCACGTCCACCGACCAGCCGTCGCCGACGATGTGGTGCTGGCCGAGGAAGAGCACGTGGTCGTCGGCGGCGTTCATCCGGTCCGGAGTGCCGTCTTGCGGCGCGGAGGCCGGATTATCGTCGTCAGCGAGCCGGATCAGCAGGGCGCGCAGCAGCGGCCCGGCCGCCAGGTCGAACGGCTCGGCCGCGGCGGCGTCCACCAGCGCCTGCGCGGCCCGCTCGTCGGGGGCGTCCACGATGGTCAGCGGCACCTCGACGGAGTCGGCGACGACGACCGTGGGGCGACCGTCGGCGTCGGCCGGGAAACGGGTACGCAGCGACTCGTGCCGGGCGGTCAGCCCGGCCAGGGCGGCGCGCAGCGCCGTGACGTCCAGCGGGCCGCGCACCCGCAGCGGCACCGCGATGTGGTACGCCGCCTCACCCGGAGCGAGCTGGTCCATGAACCAGACCCGCTCCTGGGCGTACGACAGCGGCACCTCAACGCCCTCGGGGCGGGGCGTGATCCGGGCGGTGGGCGAGGCCTGCCGCCGGCGCAACCGCTGGGCGATCAGCGCCGCCCGGGCGGCCTCGCGGGCGGGATCCTTCAGGTCCGTCATGCGGGGTCGTCCTTCTCCGCCGCCAGCAACGCGGCGACCTCGGTCTCGGAGAGCTCGTCCAGCTCGACGGCGATCCGCTGCTCGATCTGGGCGGCCAGGTCGGCGACCACGGGGCTGCTGAACAGCGCCCGCATCGGCAGGTCGACGTCCACCTCGGCGCGGATCCGGGCCATCGCCCGCATGCCGCGCAGCGAGTTGCCGCCGAGGACGAAGAAGTCGTCCAGCGCGCCGACCTTCTCCACCTGGAGGATCTCGGCGTACACCTCGGCCACCAGGGTCTCGGCGTCGGTACGCGGCGGGACGTAGCCGTCGGCCGCCACGGTGGCCGGCGGCGCGGGCAGCACGGCCCGGTCCAGCTTGCCGTTCGGGGTCAGCGGCAGCGCGTCGAGCCGGACGAACGCGGCCGGCACCAGGTGGGCCGGCAGCTCGCGGGCCAGCTCGGCGGCGAGGGCGGCCTCGTCGGCGGTGCCGACCAGGTAGCCGACCAGGGCCGGCTCCCCCGAGTCGGTGCGCACCGCCACCGCGGCCGCGCGGACCTGCGGGTGGGCC
>NZ_JAGPYL010000142.1:0-15221 GCF_018070095.1 Micromonospora sp. U56 | reverse complement strand
CCTACGCCTCGGCATCTCGCCAGCCCTGGACAGCTTCCTCAAGACCCAGCAGAACGCCCTACGCCTCGGCATCTCGCCAGCCCTGGACAGCTTCCTCAAGACCCAGCAGAACGCCCTACGCCTCGGCGTCGGGAAACTAGACAGCAAAGCCGCCTTTCGGGTGGCACTGACCGGTCTACAGAACCCGTCCGCGCTGGTGGTCGATGATGCACTCGGCGCCTTGGAGCGTGCCGTCGAGGACGTCGGCCGCCAGCTCGACACCGAAGGAACGACACTCCTGGCCGTTTGGGCAGAGTCCCTGCGGGATTTCCGGTCTTGGCTTTTGGAGCCCGCCATCAAGTGGCCTGCGATTGGCTTGATGTCCTTCTTGGTCGCCTACTGGTGGGTAACGCTCAAGACGGAGCACCCCGATGTAGCGGACGCGGTTGAGGTGCCCTTTTCCGTCTTCGCCGGGCTTCTTTTGACGATGGCAGCAAGCGCAAGAAAGAAGTAGGCAGACATGCCGCGATAGGAGGCGTTCCAATCAGGTGAAATCTTTTTGGCATGTTCTAGCGAGGTTTGTTCGAACAAACCTCGGCATTCTCGCCGTTGTTGTGATCATCATCGGGCTAATCGCCTGGCTCAGAAAACCCGGACTCGTATTGGATTACCTCAAGGTTTTGGCCTGGCCGTTGGCGCTCCTTGCGGCGATGTGGTGGATGAAAGAACCAATCCACGCGAAGTTGAGGGATCTCTTGCGCTTGGACGTCGGTGTGGCCAGCGCGGAATTCGCCCAAGCCCGCGCGGAAGAGTTGAGCGCATCAGTGCAGGAAGACTTGCAGACCTTGGCTGAGCCAGACGATCGGGAGAGGTCGCCAGACTTGGTGACTGAGCAGGCGGGAGAGCTGCGGGGTCCCGTCCCGGATGTCCCGCAACCGCGAGCGACTGACGGCGCCCCAGCTATCGACCAGGATGCGCTGGAGTTGGACCGGCGGCATGCAACGGAGCGGCTCATCAAGAAGGTCGCTACATGGGGCTACGACATGGGAAAGAACGGTGGAGAACTGCCTACCCCTCGTGTTGTCTGGTCCGATGGCCGGCCGGAGCTCATGTTTGAACCTCAAGTCCAGAACCTCTCTGTACCCAGATACCGAACCTTTGGTGACCGCGAGCGAATCCGGAACTTGGAGGCTGAGGTACGTCGCCTTCAAGACGAGTGCAGCCAACTGAAGTATTCGGCCAGGTCGACCGGGCCATTCGAGAAGATGGCCAAGGAGGATCAACTCAAACTAGCGCGCGACCGATTGCGGATGGTCTACCCGGAATCCGGCTTGCTGTAAGCGGATCTCCTCGTCGGGCAGTCATCGACCGTTAAGCCTTCCCGTACGGGGGCCAAGGTGGAGCGTCCTACCGGACGAGCCTCAATGGTCGTTGTCAAGGGTGGGGTTGTTGGCCTTGGCCTGGCCGGGGTTCTCGGGCAGCCCTGTGGGTGTCCGGCCGAGGAGAGCCTGGCTGGTGGTCTCTGAGACCTCCCACAGGGGTGAACGTCAACCGGCGGCTCCTTGGGAGGGCCGGGGTGTGGGGCAGTGCCCCACGGTTGTCGCGGTTGGTCCTAGTGTCGGGAAGGCCCTGGTCTCGTCGTAGGGCTGGCGGGTGGTCAGGCAGTGGTGGAGGATGTCGAGCATCCGGTTGAACAGGTTGCGTTGCGCGGCGGCGTGCCAGTCGCCGCGGTCTCGTCGTCGGCGGTAGTGGGCCAGGGCGCCGGGTGAGGTGGTCAGGGCGCAGAACGCCCACTGGTAGCCGACCGAGGCCAGGCGCTGGTTCTTGGCCTTGCGGTTGAAAACGGCACGGGTCTTGCCGGAGGCGCGGGTGACTGGCGCGGCGCCGGCGTAGGCCTTCAGGGCGCGGGCGGTGGGGAACCGTGCGGGGTCGTGGCCGATCTCGCCGAGGATGCGGGCGCCCTGCAGCGGGCCGAGGCCGGGGAAGCTTGTGATCAGGGGCGCGTCGGGGTGTTGGGTGAAGGCCTCGATGGTGGCTGCGGCCAGGTCCTCGGCGTTGCTGATGGCGGTGTCCAGCTGGCGAAGCAGGCCGAGGGCTTGGCGGCCGAAGGCGTGTTCGATCGCTGGTGGCTGGCGGAGGTGGTCGGTGGGGAAGATGGCGTGCAGCCGGGTCGCGGTCGCGGTGATGTATCGGCGCCGGCCGGCCTGGACGAGCAGGTCGCTGATCTGCTCAACCGTGAGCGCAGCGGCGGTGGCCGGGTCGAGCGCGGCGCGCAGCAGCGTGCGGGCCATCGGCGAGGCGAGCCCGTCTTCGAAGCCAGCGGCCGCGGCCAACATCGCCGGGTAGTACTCCCGCAGCAGGCTGCGCAGCCGCAGCAGCAGGGTGGTGCGGTCCCAGACGAAGTCCTGCTGCGCGCGGGCCAGCACCCGGATGGCCTGGACCAGCTCGGTGTCGGCCGGTAACAGCCGATGGGCCAGGGCGTCGGTGCGCAGAATGTTGGCCAGCACCAACGCGTCCCCGGCATCGGACTTCTTGCGCGCGACCGAGTGCCGATCCCGGTAGCGGGACGCCGCCAGCGGATTGATCGCGTAAACCGGCCGCCCGGTCGCCCGCAAGCACGCCACCAGCAACCCGCGCGACGTCTCGATCGCCACCGGGATCGGGCTCTCGGCGCTGTCCCCGTGCGCGGCGAGCACATCCAGCGACTTGGCGAATCCGGCGGCGTCATCGCTGATGCGTAGCTTGGCCAGCGCCTGCCGATGGCGTCGACCAGCGCCACGTCGTGATGGCGGCCGGCACACCATCAGGTCGTCGCGCTCCTCAATGAGCCGCGGCGTCAGCGCGAGCGGGTGTGCCATGGACTCACACGTAGACCTTGCCGATGATCAGCATCGTCCCGCTTGGGTTGCCGAGGCGCTTCCCAAGCCAGTCGAGGAGTCACGGAGGGAGAAGCCGGATCGTCGTTGCTGGCCGATGGAAGGCGGAGGGACTCGATGACTGCTGCACAGTTGAGTTCGATCGGACCGGAAACGTCTAGTCGTTGTGTTGGCAGTCCCGGCCAGTCGCCGCCGGTATGCATTTCTGTGGCGAAAGATCGTAAATACCTCAGGTATCGGGGCGTCACGGTTTGAGACGACGTGAGGCGCGGCAGGGCGACTTTGAGGGCTTCCTCGCCTTCCCCGAGTTCGACTGCCATGGACCTGGTTGAGTGCTCGGACCGAGACGGCCAGACGTTTCCGTAGGGGTTCGAGTGCCGCCCGTCGTTCGCTGGCGTGGGCGCGGGCAGATGCGTAGACGGTTGTCGGTCCCCGATCAACCAGGTGCACACAGTTTTGGCCGACGCTCAGGCCGCGGAGGTCGTCGAGACGATCGATCATTGCCCCGATGAGCGGCTCGGCGACTTCCATACCTGTGGTGCTGACGATCCAAGAGGCGAATTGTTCCGGGGCGGCGATCGTGGGGAGGTAACGCCACAGTGACCCGAAAGCGGCTGCTTCGGTGCCACTGCGGTTGAGGGCAGCGGCAAGGTGTCTGATGAGGGTGGTCTTCCCGCTGCCATCGATCCCGTCAACGAAAATGATCATCGGGATGCCGACTGTTCGATCACGCGTTTCGTGGCCACGAGCGCACCCGGCACGCGGACGGCGAGTCGCTTGGCCTGCTCTATGTCGCTTGCGCCTGCGCGGCGGTAGGCGTCGTAGTCCCGGAGGAGCAGTCTGAGTTCGCTGTCGGGCCGGTCGCGTAGCGCTTCGACCACATCGGGAAGCCGCAGGCCTACTTCTGGCGCTCGGCGTGTGACGAGCAGCCGACCCGCGCTCGACAGGACGGACAACACCCGGCGTGCGGTGTCCTCGCGTTCCGATCCTGTGCGGTGGCTCGTGGCCAGACGGGTGACGGCGAACTCGTGCAGTACGGCAAGGTCACCAGCGAGGTCGGTCAGTTCTGGAGAGGTGGTTGGGGTAGGGGCGGCACCTGCGATCATGGCGGTGTCGAGCCCTACGCGGCGCAGCACCGCCCGCATCTTCATGTCGTACAGCGGACCGAGGCGACGGGCGTCGCCCCCGTGGTTGTCGGCGAGGTGCAGTGACGCTCGAGGACCGTGGCGTTGGGCTGCCTCGCCCACGATCTCGTGGAGCGTCATGGCGGCGACCGACGTGGGGGGCAGGTTCCATGCGATGAAGTCGACGTCGCTCCAGCCCTCGATGAAGTCCCCCCGTGCGGCGGACCCGCACAGCCCGACTCCGGCATCCGGGTGTCCGGCGATGGCAGCCTGACCCTCTGCCGCCACCTGGTTGACCAGGCGGCTGAGTGTCCGGCTGAACGGCAGAGGATGAGCGGCACGCCAGGTGATGACGGCAAGGGCGCGATCCAGCATCTGCTGGAACTGGGGATGGCTGGCGGCCTGCCGGGCGGCGGGAGCCTCGAGCCAGTGAGCCTGGACGAAGCCTTCGTCTCGGGCCGGCGTCGTGGCGGTGGTCCCCGTCGTGAACAGGAACCAGTCGACGGTCTTCGCCGCTGGTGTGCCGTCGTTGTCGGTGAACATGTAGGCCTCTTGCCCGAGGTACGCGCTGTAGTGCGTGTCGGTGAGGCCGGCCTCCTCGGCCACCTCTCTCTTGGCTGCTTCAAATGGCGCCTCACCCGGCTCCAGTCGACCCTTGGGGGCGACAATCTGTCGTTCACCGGTCTTGCGGATCTGATCGAGGAGCAGGATGTGAGGGGAGCTGAGGTCGTCGGTCGCGACGACGGCACCGGCGGAGGCGTATCGACGAGTCATGGCTGGATGCCTCCCGAGGTTGTCCGGATGGTCTGGAACGCGTCGCGCAGACGAGCCCTGAAGTTGACGATGTCGGCGGTGTTGTCGATCCAATGATCGGTAATGGCGCGCCAGGCCGGGATCTGTTCGCGGACGCGTTTCCGCTCGTCTTTGCGTTGGATGATGCGTCGAGCCTCGTCGGCGGTCAGCCGCCGGGCCTGCGCCAAGCGCCTAACGCGGACGAGTTCTGGTGCGGTGATGAAGATGATCGAGCATGGAGCTGGCCAACTTCGCTTCACAGTCGCAGCCAAAGCGGCATCGATGAAGCTCTCGACTGCCAAGGGCGTCTCGTCGTGGTCGGGCAGTTCGAGGAGTTTCCAGACGAACTCGTCGTACCTGAAGTCTTCCCGGGTTTCCATCCCCTCGTGGTAGGCCTGTCGTCCTGAGGTAAGTCGCACGAGGACCGTCCTGATCTTGACGCGGTGCGCGCCGAGGGCGGCCAGGTACTCGCCTGCGCTCGACTTTCCGGCCTCGCTGGTGCCGGCGAGGAGAAGCATCGGAGGTGCGGCTGGCTGCCGCATCACGATGGTCCTCCTATCCGACGGATCACCGCAGTAACGCTGGTGGGAAGATCATCTGGGTTGCCGATGCCGACGCGGATGACCGGTACAGCGGCCAGTGCGTCGAGTGCTTTCTCCCCTGAGTTGAATGCGGGAAGACTTCTGCTGATGGTGACCTCGTCGGCCGAGGAGAAGATCGAGACGTGGTCCAGAGTCGGGTCGCGTAGCTTCGCCTCGTGGTCGTTCACCGCGGCGTGCAGCAGATCTCGGGCTGCGAGAGTTGGCGCCTGACCCAGCTCGCCGGGGGCAAGGCCGTGATCCGGAATGACGATGAGGTTCAGTGGCAGCGGGCGGTGTCCGTCCGTGGTTGGGGCGGGAAGATCCACCGGGTAGAGGAGCCGTTCGGTGGCGTGGGCACCAGCAGCGGCGCCATGTCGGCGCGTACGTGCCAGGGCAGGGTGGGCATGGGTACGACGCAGGGCTGGCCGCCGGGGAAGACGGTGAAGGCGAACTCGTCGACCAGCAGGCTGCCTCCGCGAGCGGCGACGCCCAGCGCGAGGGACGTCTTGCCCTGCCCACGTCCGCCGTCCAGCACCGCTATGGCGGACCGTCCGCCGTCTGCGGTCACCGCACTCCCGTGCAGGAGCGCCAGTTCTCCGTCCCCCATGACAGCCATGGATCGTGCCGCGGCCTGGAGTACCCCGATCTCCAGCGTGGCAGGATCGCCAGCTAGGTCCGCAGCCAGTTCCAGTAGGACCTCACCTCTGCCGACGTCGACGGTCAGCCGGGTCTGGTGCCCACCACGTACCTGCATGACCTGCCCGGTCGGAATTGTCGGCAGCTCCGTGCCAGCGAGTCGGGCGACGAAGCGCCGCAGGCAGTGTGGTGCCGACTCAGCGATCCGTATCTCCAGCGCGCGGTTGCCGACTTTCAGCAGATTCATCACCGCTCCCCCGGCTTACGGAGGACGAGCCACATCGAGTACCGACGGTGTCTGCCGCGCACCCGGGGCGCGGGGGTCGACACGACACCCTCCTCCGATGTCACGGTCGCGTACTGCCGGATGCCGCACGCTGCCGCGAGGAGGTACAGCTCGTGGGCGGTGGTGAGGTGGGCGTAGCCGGGCGCCGCTCCGCTGGCCTTGTTGGCGAGGTAGATGATGTCGCGCGCGGGCAGTGGCCGTGAGCCGGTGCGACGCTGCCCCCGCCATCGCGCGGCGCGGGCGGCCAGGTCCAGCAGGTTGGCGATACGGACAAGCCCGAACCGGCCGGCATAGTGCCAGTTGAATGTCTCCACCAGGACGGTGCCTCCCGGGGCGCACACTCGCCACATCTCGTGCAGGGTTTCCACCCGCTCGGCCTCGGTGGCCAGCGCGTTGAAGGAGAAGCGGAGGCACCACACCTGGTCGAAGCTGTCTGCCGGTAGCGGCAGGGCGTTCATGCTGCCGTGCACGAAGGTCCCGTTCGGGCACGCGGCGCGGGCTGCGGCCAGGGCCGCCTCGTTGATGTCGACGCCGACGATGTTGCCGCCCAGCGCGGTTATCGCCCGGGTGACGCGACCGGCACCGCACCCCACATCGAGGATCCGCGCCCCCGCGTCGAGCCGGTGGTAGAGCGCCTCCTCGCAGGGGCGCAGCGGTGCGGTGTCGTAGAACGAGGTCTCACCCGCGTAGTGGACCTGGTTCAGCGCGCGGATCATTGTCGCGTAGTCGATCTCGGTGATACCGCCGTGGGTAGTTGTCATCGCAGTCCCAGTCCTCCGTCGACGTGCAGCGTGCTGCCGGTGATGTACGACGCCCTCGGCGACAGCAGGAAGGTGATCGCGTCCGCCACCTCTTCCGGGTCGCCGCAGCGCCTGAGAAGGCAGCGGTGACCGGCGGCCTTGTCGGGGGTCATCTGAGTGGCGATCGCGCCCGGCACGACCGTGTTGACGCGGATACCTCGATCGGCCAGCTGCCTGGCGGTCACCCGGGTGAGCGCCTCCACGCCGCCTTTGGCGACCGCGTACCCGAGTCGCTCCGGGTGCCCGAAGTGGGCGTTGACGGAACCGACGTTGACGATGGCGGCAGGGGCGGCGGCGTACGCGACGAACTCACGGATCACCAGGAAGGCGGAGCTCAGATTGACCGCGAGCATCCGCTGCCACTCCGCGACGTCCGCGTCGATGATCGAGGTGCGCTCTACCGCTCCCGCGCAGTTCACCAGTCCACCGACCGATCCCGGCTTGACGTGATCGGCGAAGAACGACCGCACCTGCTGCTCGTCCGCGACGTCGACGTCGTGCCAGGAAGGGCCCTGGTCTCCGCGTGGAACGTCTGCGGGCACATGAATATCCAACCCGTATACAGGGAGGCCCCTGCTCATGGTTGCCCGAACGGTGGCGAGCCCGATACCCCGCCCGGCACCCGTCACGATCAGGGCGGATGGAACTGCTTCGTACTCCACTGGCACCTTCCAGGGTCGTGAAAAGCCAGGGCGGATCTGACGAGTGGTCGCGTCCCGTTCTCTTCACACTCGCCCTCAGAGTGGCTGTCGTGAATGCCGAGCATGCGGACGAAGTGGTTGTCCGCATGCGGCGCGCCTTTTGGCCGGCGGCCGTGCAGCGCTGTTCCCGGCTTTCCTGGTTGCGTCGCGCTGCACACTGAGTGACCCTATGTGCGCGATATCCACGCTGCTCAACCCCATAAGGCTGCGAGCAGCCCGAAAGGCGGTGCCATGGGCCAGACCCCCCGGGCGCTCCAGCCATCCCTGTCCGAGCGCCACTTCTTCGGCGCCGAACTGCGTAGGCTCCGCGAACGCGCCAATCTCTCGCAGGCGCGGCTGGGCACCATGATCCGTTTCAGTGCCGATCTCGTGCGTCGTGTGGAGACGGCCGACCGGTTCCCCTCTCGAGAGTTCGTCGAGGCCTGCGACAAGGCGCTGGCGACCGGCGGCTCCCTGATGCGCCTGCTACCGCTGCTCGACAAGAACCGGACCAACGAGGGCAAGCCGACCGCCTCACCAGCCGGTGGCGGCGGCCTCAGGAGCGTGCTGTCCGGTCGTCCGGCAGAAACGTCGGGGCTGGCCGAGATGGTCGCTCGGGTCCCGTTCCAACCTGGTGTCCTCGATCGCGCCGCCCTGGACTGGCTGAACGCTCCGGCGGGACCCCGGCTGCCCGTGGCCAGACGACCCGGCTCGCCTGACCAGGTTGACGATGAAGATCTTCACTCGGCGGAGACCGCACTGGCGATGTTCCGGCAGTTGGACCACACCCACGGCGCCGGACGAGTCCACGCCCAGGTGCAGCGGTATGTCGAAGGCGAACTGAACCGGCTGCTGGGGAACACCCCCATCTCCGAGGCTGTCGGCCGGCACCTCTACACGCTGGCGGCGGGATTCTTCGAGCTCTGCGGGTACCAGGCGGTCGACACCGGCGCCCATGGCCTAGCCCAGCGCCGCTACCTTCGCGCTCTGCGTCTGACGGAAACTGCCGACGACCGCCTGTACGGCAGCTACCTGCTCGCCGTGAACATCGGCCACCTCGCGCTGCACTGCGGGCACCCCGAGCCGGCACGCAGGATGGCGCTGACGGCGGTGAGAGGAAGCGAGACCCAGGCGACGCCCGCTGTGGCAGCCGCGCTGCACGCGGTGGTGGCGCGCACGCACGCCCGGCTTGGACGCGAAGGCGACTGCCTGACCCACCTCACCATCGCGGAGAGGCAACTGGCCCGTAGCAAGCCCGAGGACGAGCCGGCGTGGATCCGGTACTTCGACGCGGCGTACCTCGCCGACGAGATCGCCCACTGCTTCCACGACCTGGGCCGACCGCTGCAAACCCAGCGGCACCTGGGCGACGCCCTCACCGCGCTGAGCCCCACCCATGTCCGGCGACTCGCCATCGACACCGCGCTCCTGGCCTCGTCGCTGGCCGCTGCCGGCCGCATTGACGAAGCCTGCGCCACCGCACGTGAGGCAGTTGACTACGCCGCACGAACCACCTCACACCGCTGCTTGCAGCGCATCGTCGAGGTACAGGCCGACCTTGAGCCCTACCGGTGCGAACCGGAGGTCCGCGAGTTCGGCGAGTACGTACGTCACCGACTACCGCTGGCGGCCGTGTAACCCCCGTAACCGTTGCTCACCCGCCATCACCGAGCGGTAGTGAGCCAGCTCCGCCTTCAGCGCCGCACCCGCTCGACGGGACGACGCCACGTAGTGGCCGACATCAGGAAGGAGCAACACCTCCGGCGCCATGCCGAGAGACGTCAACTCGTCGGCGAGTTCGCGTACATCGCCTACCACGGCCACCTCGTCGGCGGTGCCGTGAATGAGCAGCACCGGCCGCTGGACAGCGGCGGCACGGACCCGGCCGGCAGCACCTCGCAGCCGCATCGCGTGCGCCCGCTGGAACCGCGGCACCGTCTCCGCCCACCGGTCAGGATCCACGATCGCCGACACGCCGGTGGCAGCGGCGAACGGGCCGTCCTGCGCCACCGCGTGCAACGCGGTGTATCCGCCGGCGCTGGCACCACGGATGAACACCTGCCCCGGCACCGCCCGCCCCGTCGATAGCAGGTGAACCGCCACCGCCGCGCAGTCATCGACGTCGTCCAGACCCCACCGGCCGTACAGCGATTCCCGGAACGCCCGGCCGTACCCAGTGCTACCCAGGTAGTCGACATCAACGACGGCGAACCCGCGACTGGTGAAGAACTGCGCCTGCCAGTCCAGGCGCAGCAGGCAGGAGGCGGTAGGCCCAGGATGCGCCCGAACGATCACCGGTGCCCGCCATTCCGCAGCCGAGCCCGTCGGCGGATACACCAGGGCAAGCACCTCCCGACCACTCGCCACTCGAACGCGCAGCTCCGTCGGCGTCGATACCCGCGCCACGTCGAGTGCGGCGTGCTCCGATCTGGCAAGCACCTCCACCCTGGGATCGGCGCCAGCTAGGTGCACAAGCGCTACCTGCGGGGCTGCGGTCGGTGACGATCCGATCAACGCCGCCGTCGTCCCTTGAATCGCCAGGTACGGCTTGATCGACGTGTACGGGAGGTCGACCGGGCGGACAGCGCCGTTGGGATCGATGACGACAAGGCGGTGTCGCGGCCCTTCCTGCACCGCCACGACGATCCGACCGTCGTCGAGGAAGCCGTACGACGCGTAACCCAACTCCCATGGCTCCGCGGCGCACTCACCCGCGATCGGCGCCACCGCCTCCACCTCGAGGCCGTCCCACCGGTAAAGGTTCCACCAGCCACTGCGGTCCGACACGAAGTACAACGCCCCGTCGGGTCCCCACCGCGGCTCCACCGCAGACTCATCCGGACCACCGGCCAGCTTCACTGGGCCCTCGACCTGACCACGCCGGAAGTAGGAGGCCACCCACACCTCACACGCATCCCAGGGCATGTCGCGCTCGCTCCACGCGGTCCAGGCCAATGACTCCGGACCTGGCCGAGGCGCGCCGAGGAACCCCGGGGACGAGGCGAGAGTCCGCATCTGCGGAGCACCGGTGAGCGACACCGCGACGAGTTCGTCACCCTGCTCCGACTCCCGCACAGCCAGCAACTCGCCGTCGCCGATCGTCAGGTCTCCGAAGGATCCGCGGCTGACCAGATCGAGTTCCTCGCTGTGACGACGACTCCGGTAGAGGCCATCTCCGCCGACGCACCACAACGTCCCCTCAATGGCAGCGAACGATCCGCCTCCGTACGCGTGAACGCCGCTGGCGATATCGAAGCCCTTCGGACTGACATCACGCTTGCCCTCACCGGGCCGCCAACGCGTCACCGTCGTGCCCCCGCCGGCGTCGGGGCGGGTCTCCAGCCAGTACAGGCCGTCATCACCGGTACGCAGTTGGTCATAGCTCACCGAGGCGCGGACGGCGTCGTCCACCGAAACTTCAGCGTTTCTGTCCGCCGCCAGCCTCACGGGTCCTCCTCGAACAGCTTCCACGCGACCGGACGACGGCGGGCTCGTCAACCAGTCGCCGGGGCACCGGCAAGGCCAGCGAAGTCTCGGTCCTCCGGGCCGGCGCGAGTGCTCAGACGTGGCGACTCTACGCCCGAGCGCCTTGTCCCTGCCGCTGGATGTCCCCTCGCAAACTGCCCGCCGGCCCGTTCGTTCTCGCGGAGGCGACGTCGATGCGGACGACAGTTCTTGTCCGCATCTTCGGTATCGACCAAGCCATTCGGATCGAGCCACCATTCGGAGCGGAAAGGCCATTCACGGGCGGCGCAGCAATGAATGTTCTGTCCCCCGATAACGACCTCAATGGAAGGGTCCGATGCAACTACAGGAGGAATTGGCGCGCTACGGCTATCGCCAGGAGTTGGCCCGGAGGCTGCGGTTCCGGGACCTGGTCGCGTATGGGCTGGTGTACATGGTGCCGATCGCGCCGATGGCGATCTTCGGCAGCGTGTACGCCGGCTCCGGCGGGATGGTGGCCCTGGCGTACGCGGTCGGTGTCGTGGCGTTGGTGTTCACCGCGTTTTCGTACGCGCAGATGGTCAAGGCGTTCCCCATGTCGGGAAGCGTCTACAACTACGCGGGCCGGGGCATCAGCCCGCCGGTGGGTTTCTTGGCCGGCTGGGTGATCCTGCTGGACTACGTGCTTGTGCCGGGGCTGTTGTATCTGGTGGCGTCGGTGGCGATGCACGCCACGGTGCCGGCGGTGCCGGTGTGGCTGTGGCTGCTCGGATTCGTCGCGGTCAACACGGTCGTCAACTCGGTCGGCATCCGGATGACTGCGATGGTCACCCGGATGATGCTCGTCGGCGAGTTGATCGTGCTGGCGGTCTTCCTGATCGTCGCCGGCTGGGCCCTCGCCTCGGGCAAGGGCCGGTTCAGTTGGGACGCCTTCTACAACGCCGATATGTTCACCTGGTCCCTGGTGGCGGGTGCGGTGTCGATCGCGGTGCTGTCGTTCCTGGGCTTCGACGGCATCTCCATGCTGGCCGAGGAGACCAAGGGCGGCTCGCGGCAGATCGGTCGGGCGATGGCCGCCGTCCTCGTCCTGGCCGGGGTGTTGTTCATCGCCCAGACGTGGCTGGCCGCGATGCTCGTCCCCGAACCCGGCACCCTCGTCGCGCAGGGGGATCCGAACGGGACCGCGTTCTACGACGCCGCCGCCGTGGCCGGCGGGGGCTGGCTGGCGACCCTGTGCACGGTGGCGACGGCCATCGCGTGGGGCCTGCCCAATTCGATGGTCGCGCAGGTTGCCACGTCTCGGCTGCTGTACGCGATGGCCGCGACCGGCAGTTGCCTGCCTTCTTGGCGAAGGTGTCCATCCGCCGCAACGTGCCGATCAACGCCACCCTGCTCACCGGCGCCGTGTCCCTCGCGCTGGGCCTGTACATGGCCACCCGCGCGGACGGGATCACCCTGCTGTCGTCACTGATCAACTTCGGGGCGATGGTCGCGTTCCTGGTCCTGCACGTCTCCGTGGTCGTGCACCACCTCCTCCACCGGAGCAGCGGCAACTGGTGGGCGCACCTGGTCATGCCCGGCATCGGGTTCACGATCCTCGCCTACGTCGTGGTGAACGCCAATATCGCCGCGCAGCGCCTCGGCCTGGCGTGGCTCGCCCTCGGGGTCGTTGTTCTCGCCGGCCTGTATCTGACCGGACGAAGGCCGGTGCTGTCCGGCTTCGCCCCCGCTCAGGTGCCGGCGCGTGACGTGGAGCGGGTGTGACCGCCATGGACACGATCACCTTCCGTCCCGCCCGCGACGAGTTGGCCTACACCTTCGGTGGCCGGATGCCGGTGGCCCACGTCCGCTCCGGCGACGTGCTGCAGGTCTTCACCGAGGACTGCTTCGGCGGTCTCGTTCGAGGGCCGGCGGACCTGCCGTCGCAGGTGTGCCGGATGCCGTACCTGAATCCGGTGTCCGGGCCGTTCTTCGTCGAGGACGCCGAGCCCGGCGATACCCTCGCCATCCACCTCGCCGCCATCGCACCGGCCCGCGACTGGGGAGTGTCCTCGACGTTTCCGCACTTCGGTGCGCTGACCTCCACCTCCCGAACCGCTACCCTGCAGCCGCCCCTGGAAGAGCGGGTGTGGGTGTACAACATCGACCGGCAAGCCGGCACGATCCGCTTCCACGCCACGGGCAGCGACCACTCCGTCGACCTGCCCCTGGACCCCATGATCGGCACCATCGGCGTCGCCCCCGGCGGGTTCGAGGCCCGCGCCACGATCGTCCCCGACATGCATGGCGGGAACCTGGACACCCCGGAGCTGCGTGCCGGGACCACCCTCTACCTCGGGGTGAACGTGCACGGCGCGATGCTGGCCCTCGGCGACGGGCACGCCCGCCAAGGCGAAGGCGAAGCCTGCGGTGTCGGGGTGGAGATCGCCACAACCACCACCCTGATCATCGAGGTCATCAAGGGCGCCCCGACGGCTTGGCCCCGCCTGGAGACCGATACGTCCATCATGTCGATCGGCTGCGCCCGCCCCCTGGAGGACGCCTACCGGATCGCCCACCACGACCTGGTCGGCTGGGGGCGATGCTTGTCAGTCGCCCGTTTTGATCAGCTCACTGCGGGAAGCAAGCGACGTGGCAGAGTCGAAGCGACGTCGGCTGGCGGAAGACGACCTGTTGAAGGGGTTCGACCGGACAGGGCCGAGCAGAGGAAGGCTGGGCGGCTTCTTCGCCATCACCATCGGCGCATCCCTGTTCGCATGGAACCTCGCTTTCACCTTCGGCGCGTACCACACGCTCTTCTACGTGAACCGGCAACGGCTCTTCGTCCTGTCACTGGTCGTGCTGCTGGGCGGGCTGATCATGCGTCCTCGGATGCAGATCCATCCCTGGCTGCTGGCCCTGTTCGCCCCTCCGCTCCTGCTCACTCTGGAGCGGCTCGTCTTCCCACCCGGTGATACAGGTGCTCTTGCGCTGGCCGTGGATCGTGTCCTGCTCGTCGCCACTGCCGCTGTGTCGCCGATCGTCCTCTGGGTCGTCGCGCGGATACTCGCGCCCGACTACTTCACCCTGCCCGACCAGCGAGCCCGGATCGCAGTGGTAACTGTGGTCGCCGCGGTGGCCGTCCTTGGCTACGTTGCCGGCCGGTTCAACGATCGCTTACTCACCTGTGAAGACTTTCGAGTGGCCGGCGACGACCTCCCGAAGAACTGCCTGCGGGTAGAACCTCAGTAGCAGCCGGACGGCCGCTCTCAGTTCCGCCTCAACTCACCACCCAGCCCTCGGCGGTCTGTGGCTACCGCGTTGAGGGCAGCTGCAGGAGTGCCGGAGGCCCCGTGATCGTCGAATCGACCACCCGCACCCCGCCGTCCCGCTGGCCGGTCAACAACAGCCGGCCGGAGCCTGCCTGGTGGAGCCAGCCAACCCGTCCCCAGCAGCACATACCGCAGCGGCCTGCACAACTGGCTTCCGTACGTCGTGTTGGGCGCCACCGCCCTGGTGATCGGAAGCCTCGCCACGATCGTGGTCGTCCTGGCTCGATAGCCAACCCTGGCCCAGTCAACAGCGCGCTGGACGCATATGGCAGCAGCCGATGCAAGGCGAATAGACAGCCCCTCCGTTCGTCGAGCTGATGGTTCGCCTGCTTGGATCGGTTCCGCTACTGCCCGGACTGATTGGTCAGAACCCTGCAGTCGTTGCCCGCTGCCGCGAGCAGTGCGCCTGCGGTGTCGAGCCGGCCGACCGCGCGGTGGGTGGCGGCGAGGGTTTTCCACTGGAGTGGGTCAACGGTCAGCACCGCCGCGGCCGGGTGGTTGACCAGGAGGTCGAGCCGGTCGGTGTCGGTGACTGATCGGGCTGCCTCGGCCAGGCACATCACGGGTAGCCCGAAGACGCATCCCTCGTCGGCGACCTTGGCGATCGCCTCGCCCACGGCGGTCGAGCCCTCGCTGAACGCGAGGATTGCGGAGGTGTCGAGGATGAGCCGGATCGGCAGGTTCTTCAGGGCGGGGGCGGGCTGGTTTGGGC
>NZ_JAGPYL010000141.1:0-15333 GCF_018070095.1 Micromonospora sp. U56 | reverse complement strand
GCAACCGCCTCGTCGGCATCCTCCACGGCTGCCTCAAGACCACCACTCTCTACGACCAGGCAACCGCCTGGTCACACCGAACCCAACCCGCCGCTGCTTGACATCCAAGCTCCTGGGATGTCTGACCCACCCCACCCAGCCCACCCCTCCGCCGCGCCCACCCGACTGACGCCGGGCGCTCTTTCGGAGAAAGAGTGCCTATCGGGGCGGGAATAGCCACGCTTTCTCTGAATCTGCGGGGGGCGAAGGGCTGGGGCGCGAGGGGCGGGCGGGGTGGGGTGGGGTGGGCGGTGTACCCGGTTGGCGGGCGGGGGTGCGGGGCGGGCACGATGGAGCGGCTATGACGCTCACTGCCGCGCTGCCTCGAAGCGCCGACCCCGACACCCTCTACGACGCGTTCGCCGGCTGGGCGAAGGAGCGCGGCCTCGACCTCTACCCCCACCAGGAGGAGGCGGTCATCGAGATCGTCTCCGGCGCGAACGTGATCATGAACACGCCGACCGGCTCCGGCAAGAGCCTGGTCGCGATCGCGGCGCACTTCGCCGCCCTGGCCGACGACCGGACCACCTTCTACACCGCGCCGATCAAGGCGCTGGTGTCGGAGAAGTTCTTCGCCCTCTGCGAGGTCTTCGGCGCGGAGAACGTCGGCATGCTCACCGGCGACGCCAGCGTCAACGCCGACGCCCCGATCATCTGCTGCACCGCCGAGATCCTGGCCAACCTCGCGCTGCGCGAGGGGTCCCGGGCGGACGTCGGCCAGGTGGTCATGGACGAGTTCCACTTCTACGCCGAGCCCGACCGGGGCTGGGCGTGGCAGGTGCCGCTGATCGAGCTGCCGCAGGCGCAGTTCGTGCTGATGTCGGCCACGCTCGGCGACACCACCCGGTTCGTCGACGACCTGACCCGGCGCACCGGGCGGTCCACCGCCGTCGTCCGCTCCGCCGAGCGGCCGGTCCCGCTGTTCTTCTCGTACGCGATGACCCCGATGCACGAGACCCTGGAGGAGCTGCTGGAGACCAAGCAGGCCCCGGTCTACGTCGTGCACTTCACCCAGGCCGCCGCGTTGGAACGCGCCCAGGCGCTGATGAGCGTCAACGTCTGCACCCGGGCCGAGAAGGACATGATCGCCCAGGCGATCGGCAACTTCCGGTTCACCTCCGGCTTCGGCAAGACCCTGTCCCGGCTGGTCCGGCACGGCATCGGCGTACACCACGCCGGCATGCTGCCCAAGTACCGCCGACTGGTGGAGACCCTCGCCCAGGCCGGACTACTCAAGGTCATCTGCGGCACCGACACCCTGGGCGTCGGCATCAACGTGCCGATCCGCACCGTGCTCTTCACCGGCCTGTCCAAGTACGACGGGGTGCGTACCCGGCTGCTCAAGGCCCGCGAGTTCCACCAGATCGCCGGGCGGGCCGGGCGGGCCGGCTTCGACACCCTCGGCCGGGTGGTGGTGCAGGCCCCCGAGCACGTCATCGAGAACGAGAAGGCTCTGGCCAAGGCCGGCGACGACCCGAAGAAGCGCCGCAAGGTGGTCAAGAAGAAGCCGCCGGAGGGCTCGGTCGGCTGGGGGCAGCCCACCTTCGAGCGCCTGGTCGAGGCCGAGCCGGAGCCGCTGACCTCCAGCTTCCAGGTCAGCCACTCGATGCTGCTCAACGTCATCGGTCGGCCCGGCGACGCGTTCGCCTCGATGCGGCACCTGCTCACCGACAACCACGAGGACCGGGCCGCCCAGCGCCGGCACATCCGCCGGGCCATCGCCATCTACCAGGCGCTGAAGGCCGGCGGGGTGGTCGAGCAGCTCGACGAGCCCGACGAGCAGGGCCGGCGGGTCCGGTTGACCGTCGACCTCCAACTCGACTTCGCCCTCAACCAGCCGCTGTCGCCCCTGGCCCTGGCCGCGATCGAGCTGCTCGACGTCGAGTCACCGTCGTACGCCCTGGACGTGCTCTCGGTGATCGAGTCGATCCTCGACAACCCGCGCCAGGTGCTCTCCGCCCAGCAGTTCAAGGCCCGCGGCGAGGCGGTCGCCGCGATGAAGGCCGAGGGCATCGAGTACGAGGCCCGCCTGGAACTGCTCGACGAGGTGACCTGGCCCAAGCCCCTCGCCGAGCTGCTCGGGGCGGCGTACGAGATGTACCGGCAGGGCCACCCGTGGGTCGCCGACCACGAACTGTCCCCCAAGTCGGTCGTCCGGGACATGTACGAGCGGGCGATGACGTTCACCGAGTACGTGCAGTTCTACGGCCTGTCCCGGTCGGAGGGGCTGGTGCTGCGCTACCTCGCCGACGCGTACAAGACGCTCCGGCAGACGGTGCCCGAGGACGCCAAGACCGAGGAGCTGGTCGACCTCATCGAGTGGCTGGGCGAGCTGGTGCGCCAGGTCGACTCCAGCCTGATCGACGAGTGGGAGCGGCTGCGCAACCCGTCCGACGTGGCGGAGCTGGCCTCCTCGCTGGCGGACAAGCCGCCGGCGGTCACCCGCAACGCCCGCGCGTTCCGGGTGCTGGTGCGCAACGCGCTGTTCCGCCGGGTCGAGCTGGCCGCGCTGCGCCGCTGGTACGACCTGGGTGAGCTGGACTCCGCGTCGGGCTGGGACGCCGACGCGTGGGCCGAGGCGCTGGAGCCGTACTTCGAGTCGTACGACTCGATCGGGGTCGGCCCCGACGCGCGCGGGCCGGCGCTGCTGATGATCGAGCAGGGCCGGGAGCGCTGGACGGTACGGCAGATCCTGGACGACCCCGAGGGCGACCACGACTGGGGGATCAGCGCCGAGGTGGACCTGGCCGCGTCCGACGAGGCGGGCGCCGCGGTGGTCCGGATCACCGACGTCGGGCAGCTGTAGAAAAGAGTTTCGCGGGGCCGTCCGGAGTGTCCGGGCGGCCCCTTTCGTTCCCTGGGCGATGTCACCCCCGTCGATTAGAATGTATGTACTAATCGAGGTTCCTGACCTGGGAGGACGCTCGTGACCGCGCCCACCTCCGCCGCCCCGCTCACCCCCTACGCCACGCTCCTCGGCTTCACCCGGTACGTCGACCGCACCGGGCCGACCAAGGCCACCTTCGTCGGTGGGCTGCGCAAGCAGCGGGCCAGCCGGCACGGGTTCAACCCGCACGGCCAGTTCGTCAAGGCCCTCAAGGCCGACATCGCCTTCCACACCGGCGGCACCCACCTCGCCGGCGTGGCCGACGTGGTCAAGCCCCGGTGGCGCCCGCTCTACCAGGCGCTCGTCCCCGGCGCGACGGCCTGGCTGGAGTCCCTCGGCGAGCCGGCCGGCATCGACCTGGCCCAGACCCGCGACGCGCTCGCCATGCTGGGCGACCTGCCCGTCAAGATCAACCCACACTTTGGCATCCGGTACGCCGACGGCCACGCCGAGGCCGTCCGGCTGCACTTCGACGAAGCCCCACCGAGCGAGGAGGCGACCCTCGCCACGCTGCACCTGATGGCCCGGCACATGGACGCGGTGCTGCCGCACGCCGAGCCGGTCCTGGTCGACGTGCGGCGGGGCGAGGCCCACCGGATGCCCGACACGATCAAGCCCGAGCAGGTCGAGCAGTGGCTGGCCGGGGAGGCCGCCGCCTTCCGCGCCATCTGGTCCACCGCCGCCTGACCCGACCTCCCCGTCCGGGCCGATCTCCGGTCCGGACGGGCGGTCGCCGTATCGGGGCAGCCACCCCGGGATCCGTGACGGGCGCGGGGATCAGCGGATGCGGTCGGCCCGGCGCAGCAGCCCCGCGGTGACGAGGCCGCCGACGAGAACCGCGACGGCGCCCACCGTCTGGCCGGTCTCCAGTGCCGCGCGGAACGCGTCGGAGACGACCTGCCGGTCGGTCTCCGACCGGGCGGCGGCCACGGCGGCGGGGAGCGATCCCGCGCCGGCCAGGGCGGGTGGCAGCAGCGCGGCGAACCGGGCGTTCAGCACGGCCCCCAGCACGGCGATGCCCAGGCTGCCGCCGACCTCGGTCATGGTGCCGTCCACGCCCGCGCCGACGCCGGCCTTGCGCGCCGGCACGGCGCTCATCACCGCCTCGACGATGGCCGGGTTGGCCAGTGCGCAGCCGGCGCCCATCAGCAGCAGCCCGCCGAGCAGCACGGGGTAGCCGTCTCCCGGTGCGTGCGTGACGACCGTGAGTCCGCCGGCCAGCAGCGCCATCCCGACGGCGATCGCCGCCGGCGACCCGAGCCGGCGGATGACCCGGGCGGCGACGCCGGCGAGGTTGAGCACGACGATGGAGAGCGCGAAGGGCACCATCCGCAGCCCGGCCTCCCACGCCGAATAGCCGCGTACGAACTGGAGGTGCTGGGTCAGCAGGAACAGTGCGCCGGTGGCGCCGAAGGTGATCAGGACGACCCCGGAGACCGCGCCGACGAACCGGCGTTCGGAGAACAGGCTCATGTCCAGCATCGGGGCCGGGATCCGCCGCTCCCAGGCCACGAAGAGCACCAGCAGCAGCACGCCGGCACCGGCCGCGCCGAGCACCGCCGGCACCGCCCACCCGTGTTCCGGCCCGGAGATGATCGCCCAGACCACCCCGGTCAGGCCGGCCGTGGAGAGCAGCACGCCGAGCAGGTCGAGGCGGCCGTCCACCGGATCACGGGACTCCGGTACCAGCGCCCCGGCGGCCAGCAGGCAGACCAGCACGATCGGGACGTTGACCAGGAAGATCGCGTTCCACGGCAGGTGGGCGAGAATGGCGCCACCGATCGGCGGCCCGGCCGCGAAGCCCAGCGCGCTGGTGGCCGCCCAGAAACCGATCGCCCGGGGCCGCTCGGCGGCGTCGAAGATCTGCATGGCGACCGCGAGGGTGGCGGTGACCAGGAGGGCGCCGCCGATCCCCATGCCGGCCCGGGCGGCGATGAGCTGCCCGCTGGTCCCGGCTAGCCCGGCGGCCAGCGAGCCGGCGCCGAACAGGACCAGGCCGGCGAGGAGCATCCGCCGCCGCCCGTACCGGTCGGCGGCGCTGCCGGCGGTGAGCAGCAGGCCGCACTGCACCAGCGCGTACGCGTTGATCATCCATTGGACGTCGGCGGTGCTGGCGTCCAGTTCGCCGGTGAGCACCGGGATCGCCACGGTCAGCACGGTGTTGTCGAGGACCACGGTGACCTGGGCCAGGCAGAGCACGGCCAGGATCAGCCAGCGGTGTCGGACCGGGCCGGCCGGCGGGGTCCCCGCCGCCGGGTTACCGTCGCGCAGCGCGCCGGGGGTGCTCATCGCGGCGGGGCGAAGCGGGCGAGCGGGTTGGCCAGGGTGCCGACGAACTGCAACGCGGCCGACGGGTCGGCGAGGTCGACCATCTGCCGGTTGTTGCGCAGTTGCAGCCGGTTCAGGCAGGACAGCGGGAACTCGGCGGCGAAGAGGTCGTGCCGGCGCAGCCGGTCAGCCAGGTGCGGGACGCCGCGCTGGTAGTCGGCGGCGCACTCGGCCACCGTGCGCCAGAACTCGTCCTCGGCCAGGACGCCCTCGGTGACCAGGATGGCGTTGAGGTGGCGCAGGAAGCAGTCGAACACGTCGGTGAAGATCGACAGGATCTTCTCCTCGTCGGGGACCGCGACCCGGATGCGCCGCACCGCCGGTGGCAGGTCGGCCTCGGGGTCCATCACCGCGATCTCCTCGGCGATGTCCTTGAAGATCACCCGCTCCACCGCCCCGTCGTGCAGCACCAGGATCACGTTCTCCCCGTGCGGCATGAAGGCCAGGTCGTGGGCGTAGAGGCTGTGCAGCAGGGGGACCAGGTAGGCGTCGAGGTAACGGCGCAGCCAGACCTTCGGCGCCAGCCCCGACTCCGCGACCAGCGCGCCGGCGACCGAGCGGCCGCCGTGGTCGACGTGCAGCAGGGACGCCATGGTCGCCAGCCGGCGGCCCGGCTCCAGCCCGGCGACCGGGCTCTCCCGCCAGAGCGCGGCCAGCATCTTCCGGTACGGGGAGTACCGGTCGGTCGCCGCCTCGTACTGCCGGTGGCGGTAGCCGATCGCGGCGCGCTCCCGGATGATCGTCAGCCGGCTGCGCCGGAACACGGGATCGGTGGCGACGAGGTCGGCCAGCCAGTCGTTGATCGCCGGGGTGTGCTCCATGTACGCGGCGGACAGCCCGCGCATGAAGCCCATGTTGAGCACCGACAGGGCGGTCTTGACGTAGTGCTTCTCCGGGTGGGTGACGTTGAAGAAGGTGCGGATGGACTGCTGGGCGAGGTACTCGTCGGGGCCCTCGCCGAGGCAGACCAGCTGCCGCCGGGCCACCTCGCCGGCGAAGGTGACGGAGAGCTTGTTCCACCACTGCCACGGATGCACCGGGAGGAGCAGGTAGTCGGCCGGGTCCAGGCCCAGCCCGGTGAGGGTACGGGCGAAGCCGGCGAGCGTGTCGTCGCCGAGTTCGGCGCGGACCAGGGTGTCGTAGTCCAGGTCGGTGGCGCAGCTGAAGGTGGTTTGGTCGCGGTGTGCGGCCAGCCAGATCAGCCGGACCGGCCGGGCGGCCTCCGGGGCGTACCGGTGGTACTCGTGCACCCCGAAACCGATCCGGCCGTTGTTGGCCACGAAGCAGGGGTGCCCCTCGGTCATCTGGGTCTCGACGTTCTGGAAGTCCGCCCGGGCCAGCTTGGTGGCGTCCATCGCCGGCTTGCCGAGCTTGTACGCGGTGCCGGCCAGCGTCGAGGTGATCTCCTCGAGGTAGACCGGCAGGATCTCGTCGGTGAGACCGAGCGCCCCGCGCAGGTCGAGGCAGAGGTCGACGGCGTCCAGCGGCACCTCCCGGCCGTCGGAGTGCCGGGTGATGCTGGCCGCGTCGACCTGCCAGTGCCGCAGGGCGAGCAGCCGGGCGGTGAACCGGTACTCGACGGTGCCGTCGTCGCCGCGTACCCGGTAGCGGTCCGCGCCCAGCGGCTCGGGGGTGATCAGTCGTTCGTGGGCGAACTCCGCGAGGGCCTTGCGGACCAGCAGCCGGTTGGCCTCGGCCCAGTGCCCCGGGGTCAGGTGGTCCACGGATGCGAGCGGGTTCACGCGGGCAGGTCTCCTCGGGTGGCGGCCAGGAACGTCTCACGGGTGCAGACGCTGAGCAGGGCGTCCTTCTCGGGCTTGCGGATCGGGCCGACGACGGTGAAGCCCACGGCGGCGTTGAGCGCGTGCACGGCGTGGTTGCGCACGTCCGGTTCGACGACGACGCGGCGGACGGCCGGGTCGGCGAAGAGCCACGCCATGACCGTGGTGATCACGGCGCGGGTGAAGCCGTGCACGGGGGTGTCGGCGGGCGCGCAGAGGAAGTGCATGCCGACGTCGCCGTCCGCGGCGTCGTACAGGCCGACGAGTTCGACGTGGGCCGGGTCGTACCGCTCGGCGAGGAACGCCGGCCGGCCGCGCCACGAGCCGAGGTACGCGTCGTGGTGCGGGTGCGCGGCGATCCGCCGGTACTCCTGCGCCACCCGGGCCACGTCGGCGTCCTGCATCAGCCAGAACGCGGCCCTGGGGTGGGTGACCCAGCCGTGCAGCAGCGCGGCGTCGCCGTCCGGGTCGAGGGTACGCAGGGCGAACTCGCCGAGCCGGTCGTCGACCCCGCGGAACACCGTCATGCGGTCACCGCCACCGGCGCGCCGAACTCCTGGAAGGCGATGCGCTGCTCGATCGGGTAGTGCTCGCGCCCGGTCAGCTCCCGGATGATCCAGGAGTTGCGGTACGCGCCCATGCCGAGATCCGGCGAGGTGATGCTGTGCGCCTGGGTGCCGGCGTTCTGCAGGAAGACGCCCCGGCCGGTGTGGTCGACGGAGTAGTTGCGGGCGACGTCGAAGCGGCCGTGCGAGTCCCAGCGGAGCCGGTCGCGGATCGGCTCCAGGAAGTCGGGCACCCGGTAGTGGTAGCCGGTGGCCAGCACCAGCCCCTCGGTGGTGAGGGTGAAGTCGCGGCCCTGCTCGACGTTGCGCAGGCCGAGCGTGTACGTCCCGCTCGCCGGGTCGTGGGTGGCGGTGCTCAGCGCGGTGTTGGTCATCAGCCGGGTGGGCACCGGGCCGGCCACGCTGCGGGCGTAGAGCAGGTCGAAGATGTCGTTGACCAGGTCGGCGTTGATGCCCTTGAACAGGCCCTTCTGCTCGGCCTCCAGCCGGTACCGGGTCGCCTCGGGCAGGGCGTGGAAGTAGTCCACGTAGTCCGGCGAGGTCATCTCCAGGGTGAGCTTGGTGTACTCCAGCGGGAAGAACCGCGGCGAGCGGGTGACCCAGTTGAGCTGGTAGCCGTGGGTGCCGATGTCGGAGAGCAGGTCGTGGTAGATCTCGGCCGCGCTCTGCCCGCTGCCGACCACGGTGACGCTGCGCTTGGCCCGCAGCGCCGCCCGGTTCTCCAGGTACCGCGAGTTGTGGATCACGTCGCCGCCGAGGTCACGGCAGGCGTCGGGGACGTGGGGCGGGGTGCCGGTGCCCAGCACCAGGTGCCGGGCCCGGTGGGTGACCCGCTGGCCGGCCGCCGTGGCGTGCACGACGTACCGCTCGTCGGTCGGGTCGTACTCGATGGAGGTGACCTCGTGGCCGAACCGGACGCTGGACAGCTTCGCCGCCGCCCACCGGCAGTAGTCGTTGTACTCGCTGCGCAGCGGGAAGAAGCTCTCCCGGATGTAGAACGGGTACAGCCGCCCGGACTCCTTGAGATAGTTCAGGAACGAGTAGGGCGAGGTGGGGTCGGCCAGGGTGACCAGGTCGGCGAGGAACGGCGTCTGCAGGCGGGTGGACTCCAGCAGCATGCCGGGATGCCAGTTGAAGTCGTCGCGGGCCTCGAGGAAGAGGCCGTCGAGGTCGCCGATCGGCGCGGTCAGGCAGGCCAGGCCCAGGTTGTACGGGCCCAGCCCGACGGCAATGAAGTCGTGGGTCGACATGGGGTTCTCCAGGGCGGGACGGCCGGTCAGCGAATAGGGCAGGACAGCTCACCGGCCGTGCGGGTACGCACGTACCAGCCGGCGTGTTCGGCGATCAGGTCGAGGACGTGGGCGATGTCGTCCACGGTGGTCTCCGGGTTGAGCAGGGTGAACTTCAAGTGGTGCGCGCCGTCCACGGTGGTCCCCGCGACCAGGGCGGCGCCGGACGCGGCCAGCGCCTCGCGGGCGTACAGGTTGGCCTCGTCGACGAGGGCCCGGCCGGGACCGGTGGGCAGGTAGCGGAAGACCACGGTGCTGAGCTGGGACCGGGTCACCACCTCGAAGCGGGGGTCCTCGGTGAGCAGTTGCCAGGCGGCGGCGGCCCGGTCGATCACCTCGTCGAAGAGCGCCCCGACGGCGTCCGGGCCCATGATGCGCAGGGTGAGCCAGAGCTTCAGGGCGTCGAAGCGGCGGGTGGTCTGGATGCTCTTGTCGACCTGGTTGGGGATGCGCTGCTCGACCGCCCGGGCGGGGTTGAGGTAGTCGGCGTGCCAGGTGGCGTGCCGCAGCACCCGGCGGTCGCGCACCAGCAGCGCGCTGGAGCTGACCGGCTGGAAGAAGGACTTGTGGTAATCCACGGTCACCGAGTCGGCCCGCTCGATGCCCTCGAGCAGGTGCCGCCGGGTCGGCGAGACCAGCAGCCCGCAGCCGTACGCGGCGTCGACGTGCAGCCACACGCCGGCCGCCGCGCAGATGTCGGCGATCTGCGGCAGCGGGTCGATGGTGCCGAAGTCGGTGGTGCCGGCGGTCGCCACCACGGCCATCACCCGCAGTCCCTCCCGACGGCACCGCTCGATCTCCCGGGCCAGTTCGTCGGTGCGCATCCGGCGCTCGACGTCGGTGCCGACGGTGACCACCGCGTCGGCGTCCAGGCCGAGCAGCTTCGCCGCCTTCTGCACGCTGAAGTGGCCGGCCGCCGAGGTGAGGATCCGCAGCCGGGACAGCGACTCCGGGCGGGACGGCCGGGTGCCGCCCGAGGTTGCCGCCCGGCCGACCGCCTCCTCCCGGGCCAGCAGCATCGCCTGGAGGTTTGACTGCGTCCCGCCGCTGGTGAACACCCCGTCCGCGGCCGGGCCGAGGCCGACCCGGTCGACCGTCCAGTCGATCAGGCGGCGCTCGATCAGCGTGCCGCCGGCGCTCTGGTCCCAGGTGTCCAGCGAGGAGTTGACCGCGCTCAGCACCGCTTCGCCGAGCAGCGCCGGGATCACCACCGGGCAGTTCAGGTGCGCCAGGTAGCGCGGGTGGTGGAAGTACACCGCGTCGCGCAGGTAGACGTCCTGGAGTTCGTCGAGCGCCGCCCCGGTGTCGCCGAGCGGCCGGTCCAGGTCGATGCCGGCGATCCGGGGCGCGAGGTCCTGCGGGGTGACGCCGGTGAAGGGCCGGTCGGCGGCGGCGACCCGGTCGGCCACCCGGCCGATGCCGTCGGCCAGCACCCGCCGGTAGTCCGCGACGGTGCCGGCGGTGAACAGATGGGCCCGGTCGGCGGCCACCGGGCCGGGGACGGCTCCGGTCGGGAGGGCCTGAACGGTTGCTCCGGGCAGACTCATGGCAGTCCTCAATGGTCGAAAGTGGACACGGCGGGCGGGCGGGCGACGGCGCGGCGTCCGCCAGCGGTCCCGAGTTGATCGAGTGAAGTTAGGTTACCCTAACCTAACTTCGAGTCAACTCGCACCGGCTCGGCGCGCCGCAGCTCGGCGATCGGCGGCTCATCTCCGGCGTCGGACGTGGACACGGGTGCGAACCGGCGCTGGTGGGCGACGCCCACCGCGACGCCGAGCACCACCAGGACCACGCAGCCTCCCGCGACGGCGGGATAGCCCGCCCGGTCGGCGGCGGCCAGCCCGACCGAGGCCGCCACGAACGAGCAGACCAGCCCGAACGAGGACAGGACCGTGAAGTCGGTGCCGCCGGTACCGGGCCGGGAGTAGTCCATGTTGACCGTGTAGAGCACCACGTTGGCCACGGTGTACGCGGCCATGAAGCAGCACAGCGCGGCCACCGTCCCGGCCACCGGCGCCCGCCCGGTCAGCAGCGGCAGCAGCAGCGCCGTGGAGACCGCGAGGGACACCCCCGCGACGACGAGGACCGCCCCGCGACCGAACCGGCCCACGCCGGCCCCGGCGAGCAGCCCGGCCACGACGGCGGGAGCGCTGGTCACCACGCCGGTCACCACCCCGATCCGCCCCAGAGACCAGCCGGCGTCCACCAGCGCCGGCGTGACCAGCGCGTACGCCGCGCCGGCGCCGGTGTAGACCAACGGCACGACCCCGAACGTCCACCACCGACACCCGGGCTGGGCGAACACCGACAGCAGCGCCCGGTACGCCTGCGCGGCGGAGCCCACCCGGTCGGCCCGGTCCGGTTCCCGGAACCGCCACACCACCAGCAGCCCCAGCGCGGTCAGCCCGGCCAGCAGCAGGATCGCCGGCCGCCAGCCGAACCGGTCGTAGACGACCACGCAGGCGCCGCCGCCGAGCAGGTTGCCGAGATAGCTGGCGGCGACCTGGACGCCGTTGCCGGCCCCCCGGGCGCGCGCCGACAACAGCCGGACGGCGACGGCGTCGACGGCGATGTCCTGGGTCGCGGAGAGGAACACGTACGCGGCGCAGATCGCCACGATCGGGCCGAGCTGCCCGGCGGGACGGTCGAACGGCAGTAGGGCGAGCAGGGACAGCACGAGGCCGGCCTGGAGCACCAGCAGCCAGGACCGGTAGTGGCCCCGCCGGCGTGATCCGTACCGGTCGAGGATCGGCGCCCAGAGGAACTTGAGCGGCCAGACCAGGCCGACGAACTGCAGCAGCGCCAACGTGTCCAGCGAGGTACCGCCGTCGCGCAGGATGGCGGTCAGCCCGACGGTGATGAAGCCGACTCCGAGGTACTGGGTGACGTAGAGCGAGGTCAGGGTGCCGAGGCGGCCGTTCACCGGGCGGTCCAGTAGCCGAGCGAGGTCACCTGGTGCCGGCCGGCGCCGAGGGTGCGCCGGACGTGCCGGGTGATGCTGCGCGTACTGGCCGCCTCGCAGGCGACCCAGTAGTGGGCGTCGGCGGCGGCGGGCAACGCCGCGCAGACCGTCTCGACCAGGTGCCGCCCCTCGTCCCGGCGGGGCACCCAGGTGACCTCGTGTCCCGCCCGGGCGCGCGGCGTCAGGGCCTGCTCGCCCTCGTGCGCGTACTCCAGCCAGACCGTCGCCGGGATGCCGGCGGCGGTGTCGAGCAGGCTGTTCACCGCCGGCAGCGAGGCGGCGTCGCCGACCAGGTAGAGGTGCGCGGGCGCGGGGTCGGGCAGGTGGAAGGCGCTGCCCTGGACGGTGGCGTCGATGGTGTCGTCGACCTGGGCCGTGGTGGCCCAGCGCGCGGCACACCCGTCGTGCAGGGCGAACTCCAGGTGGAAGCGCCCGGTGGCCGGGTCGGGGTCGACCAGCGTGTACGCGCGCTGGTGCGGTCGGCCGTCGTCGTCGAACCAGAGCCGGATCCACATGGTGGGGTGCACCCCGCACGACTCCAGCAGGCCCCCGCCGTCCATCAGCAGCCGCTGGTAGTGGCCGCCGACCGCCTCGGTGTCGAGCACCGTCAGCCGGAAGTCCCGGCCGCCCATGGCCTTGAGGACCAGGGCCTCCCAGTTGCGTTTCACGTGTCGCCCTCCAGTAAGGTTCGCCTTAGTTAGGGGAGGGTAACCTAAGTTGATATTCGATGAGCGCGCGGCTCGCCCCGATTCCGGAGCGGGCCGCGCGGTGACGGGCGTCTATCGCGACGCCCGGGGTGTGCCGCATCTGCGCGCCGGCTCGGTCGACGAACTGGCCCGGTTGCAGGGCCGGGTGGCCGCGCTCGACCGGGCCTGGCAGATCGAGGTCGAGCGGTGGCGCTCGGAGGGCCGGCTCGCCGCGCACGTCGGTCCCGACGCGCTGGGCTGGGACCGGTTCGCCCGGCGCGCCCGGCTCGACGACACCGCGCGGCGGTGCTTCCACCGCCTCTCCCCCACCACCCGGCGGTGGGTCACCGCCTACGTGGCGGGGGTCAACGACGGGCTCGCCGAGGGCGCCGCCGGTGCCCCCGAGTTCGCGGCGGTCGGATCCGCGCCCGGCCGGTGGCAGCCGTGGTCACCGCTGGGGGTCTTCCTCGTTCAGCACATCCTCTTCTCCACCTTTCCCAACAAGCTCTGGCACGCCCACGTGACCGCCACCCTCGGCGCGGCGGCGACCGGGCTCTTCGCCGTCGAGGGCCCGGGCGGCTCCGGCAGCAACGCCTGGGCGGTACCCGGCGACGCCGCCACCGGCCGGGCGCCGGTCATCGCCGGCGACCCGCACCGCCTCCTCGAACTGCCCGGCATCTACCAGCAGGTACGCCTGGCCTGCCCCGAGTTCGACGTGCTCGGCTTCGCCTTCCCCGGGGTGCCGGGGCTGCCCCACTTCGGCCACGCGGGCGAGGTGGCCTGGGCGGTCACCAACGCGATGGCCGACTACCAGGACCTCTACCGCGAGCAGCTGCGCACCGACGGCGACCGGGTGCTGGTCCGCGACGCCGACGGCTGGGTGCCCGCGCACCGCCACGTCGAGCGGATCGCCGTCCGCGGCGGCGACCCGGAGACTGTGGAGATCGTCGAGACGCCGCGTGGTCCCGTGGTGGACCACGACCGGCACACCGGCGAAGCGATCAGCCTGCGCACCCCGGCCCGGGTCGAGGCGGATCTCGGCTTCGAGGCGCTGCTGCCGCTGCTGCGCTCCCGCACCGTCGACGACGTCGCCGACGCGCTGCGCGCCTGGGTCGAGCCGGTCAACAGCGTCCTCGTGGCGGACCGCAGCGGGGCCGTGCACCAACTGGTCGCCGGGCTGGTGCCCGACCGGGACGAACGCTGCCGGTCAGAACCGGTGCCCGGCTGGGACCCGCGGTACCGGTGGCGCGGCGGGTACGCCGAGACGAAGCCGGTCGGAGTCGAGGACATCGCGGTCTGCGCCAACGACCGCCGCCCCGACGTGGCCGACCTCGGCGCCGACTTCGCCCCGCCGCACCGCGCCGACCGGATCCGGGCCCTGCTGGCCGACGGCGTCGCACCGGAGGACGTACACATGGACACCCGGCTCGCCGCAACGCCGCTGCGCGAACTGCTCCACCGGCTCGACCCGGACGACCTCGATCGGCCCGCCCGGGAGCTGCTGAACCGGCTCACCGCCTGGGACGGGTCGATGCGGGCCGACAGCACCGACGCCGGCGCCTTCGCGGCCTGGCGTACCGCGTTGGCCCGCCGGCTGCACGAGCACCCGAGCCTGCGCCCGTTGCGCGCACCCGGCGCGTACGACGAGCTGTTCAGGCCGTGGACGGACCCGCTGTCGCGGATCGGCCACGCCCTCGACGGCGTCGTGGCCGGGCTGCACCGCCTCGGCGCCGACGTCGCGCCGGTGGCGGCCGCGGCGCTCGCGGACGTCGCCGCCGACGGGCCGCCGCCGGCCTGGGGACGGCGGCACCTGCTGCATCCGGTGCACCTCGGGGTGGCCCCCGCCGTCGACGTGGCAGTGGCCGCCATGCGGGCCGCGACCGCGCTGGGCGGCGACGCCGACTGCGTGCTCGCCACCTCCAGCGTCCCCGGGGTCTCCGACGCCTGCTGGCGCGGACCGGTCGCCCGCTACGTGTGGGACCTCGGCGACCGCGCCCGCAGCCGCTGGATCGTCCCGTTCGGGGCGTCCGGACGCCCCGACGACCCGCACTTCGCCGACCAGCTTCCCCGGTGGGCAACGGGCGAGCTGGACCCGGTGGACACCGACTGGCGACACCTGACCCGAGAACCAGGAGACGACAACCCGTGACGTACCAGCAGGACATCCCCGGCTTCGGCGAGCTGCGGCTCGTCGTGGTCGACCCGACCGCTCACGCCGAGTTGCTGCACGGGTGGGTCACCCAGCCGCGCGCGACGTTCTGGGGCATGGGCGGGTACACCGTGGACGAGGTGCGCGAGGTCTACGCGTTCATCGACGGGCTGGACACGCACCACGCGTACCTGATCATGCTCGACGGCGAGCCGGTCGGCCTGTTCCAGACCTACCTGCCGGAGGCGGACCCGGTCGGCGAGCGATACCCGGTACGAGACGGCGACATCGGGATGCACCTGCTGCTCGCCCCCGGCCAGCGGCCGCCGCGCGGCCTGACCACCGCCGTCGGCCCGGCCCTGGCCCGCTTCCTGTTCCGCGACCCCACCCGGCAGCGCATCGTGGTGGAACCGGACGTCCGCAACCACCTCGCGCTGCGCCGCCTCGAACGCGAGGGCTTCACCTTCGACGAGGAGATCGAGATGCCCGACAAACGTGCCCAACTAGCCTTCCTCACCCGCTCCCGCTTCGAATCCACCCACCCCACCCCCTGATCCCCTCCCCTCGGGGCGCTTTTTCCGAGAAAGCGTGGCTATTCCTCCGCGAATAGCCACGCTTTCTCGGAAAGAGCGCGGGGAGGGGGTGG
>NZ_JAGPYL010000140.1:0-15413 GCF_018070095.1 Micromonospora sp. U56 | reverse complement strand
CGACCTCGTCGCCGCCATCGAGGAGTACCTGCGCGTGCACAACGACGACCCGAAGCCGTTCGTGTGGACCGCCACAGCCGAATCGATCCTGGCCAAGGTCCGACGTGGACGAGCGCCCTCCAGCAAGCGGCTAGTCAAAACTGAGACGGAACACTAGCGATGTGCGCTGAGCGACCGATCAAGGCGCAGCGTCGCAGCGCTTGAGGGCCGGAGCGAGTCCGCTCGACCCACGTGACCCAGTCCTGTGCGTTGACCGGTGCATCATCTCGCTTGCCCGGACGGATCTCGACCGACAGGATGCGGGACATGCTCGCCGACCTGTGGCCGCTGTACGGTCTCACCATCGTCACCCCGCACCTGCAACTGCGCCTGCCACGCGAGGAGGAACTGGCTGCGCTAGCCGATCTCGCCGGCCAGGGCGTGCATCGTCCCGGCGAGCGGCCGTTCCTGACCCCGTGGACCGACGGCAGCTATGCGGACCGGGCCCGGTCCGTCCTGCAAGGACACTGGGACCAGCTTGCCTCCTGGGACGTGGCAGCGTGGCAGCTCGGGATGGGCGTCTTCCGGGCGGGCCAGCCGATCGGCAAGGTCACGCTTCGCGCACGGGACTTCCCGGTCGTCAGACAGGTGACGACCTCGGCCTGGCTCGGCATGGATCATCAGGGCAGAGGCTATGGAACGGAAGCCAGAGCCGGACTGCTCACCCTTGCTTTCGATCATCTCGGCGCCACCGCCGCACTGACCGAGGTGTTCCAGGACAACCACTCCTCGCAAGGCGTATCGCGCAAACTCGGCTACGAGCACGACGGGATTTCCGTCGATGCGCGCGACGGTGAGGCCGTCGTCTCCGACCGCCTGCGTTTGACCCTGCAGCGGTGGCGCCAGCACAAGCGGCCAGCCGTGACGGTGGACGGCATGGACGCCTGCCGAGCCTCGTTCGGCCTCTGATCCAGCAGCCGGATCTGCCGCCGACGGCACGCCTCAGCGGCGCAGGGCGGTCTCCCGCAGCATGTGCGACAGCTTCTCGGGATTGCGCACGGCGTAGAGCCCGGTGATGAGGCCGTCGTCGATGCGCACCGCCACAACGGTGTCGAGCTCGCCGGCCTGCCAGAAAATCAGCGCCGGGTAGCCGTTGACCTGCGCCGGCCGCAGCGACGCGGTGTCGGCAAGCCTGCCCAGCCCGGCAACCAGCAGGCGGGCCACCTTGTCGGCCCCCACGATGGGACGCGGGACGGCCTGCTTGACTCCGCCACCGTCACCCACGAGCACGACATCCGGTGCGAGGATGTCGAGCAGGCTCTGCAGATCGCCCGTCTCGGCCGCCCGCCGGAACGCCTCGAGCGCGTCTCGGGTCTCGGCCGCGGAAACGACCCCGCGCGGCCGGCGCGCCGCGACATGTGCCCGTGCCCGGTGCGCGATCTGGCGGACCGCGGCCTGGCTCTTGTCGACGGCTTCGGCGATCTCGTCGTACCCGACGTCGAACACCTCGCGCAGCACGAACACCGCTCGCTCGGTCGGCGTGAGCGTCTCAAGCACCAGCAGCATCGCCATCGAGACGCTGTCGGCCAACTCGACGTCCTCGGCCACGTCGGGCGTAGTGAGCAGCGGCTCGGGCAGCCAGGAACCGACGTAGGACTCCCGGCGGCGGCCGAGCGTACGCAGCCGGCCGAGTGCCTGGCGGGTGGTGATCCGCACAAGGTAGGCGCGCTGATCCCGCACCGCGCCGAGATCGACGCCCGCCCACCGCAACCAGGTCTCCTGCAGCACGTCTTCCGCGTCGGCGGCCGAGCCGAGCATCTCGTAGGCGACGGTGAAGAGCAGGTTGCGGTGGGCGAGGAACGCCTCGGTCGCGAGGTCCTGGCGGTCCTCGCGGCTGCTGCCCCTGCCACGAGAGTCGGGTGCGGTCTGCGACGTGCCGGCCATGGGTGACTCCTGTTCACTCGCGCCTGTGTCACCCACCAGATGCCGGACCCCGCCGTTGTGTGACACAGAGACCCTGTGGCGGGCACCACGTACTCACACCGTCACAGGGATCTGATCGCCGGCATCTCGTGTTCGTCCAGTGCCACACCACGAGGAAGGGCGGAATCATGGACGCTCGCTTCAACATGCTCGACAACGAGATCGCCGTCAAATTCTTCAAGCGGTTCGCCAACGCCAGCCTGGTGATCCATCAGTCGCCGCTGCCGAGCTCCACGCAGGAGCTGGTGTCGCTGCGGGCCAGCCAGATCAACGGCTGCGGCTGGTGCATCGACATGCACACCAAGGAGGCGGCAGCCGCCGGTGAAACCCCGGTTCGGCTCAACCTGGTCGCCGCCTGGCGCGAGTCCACCGTTTTCACCGAGGCCGAGCGGGCCGCGCTGGCGCTCGCCGAGGAGGGCACCCGGCTCGCCGACGCTCACCACGGTGTGTCCGACGAGACCTGGGCCCAGGTGCGCAAGCACTACGACGACGACCAGATCGCCGCGCTGGTCTCCCTGGTCGCCCTGATCAACGCGGCCAACCGGCTCGCGGTGATCGTGCACCAGCAGGGGGGTTCGTACGAGCCCGGCATGTTCGCCGCCGCGTTCAACTGATCGGCGGACGAATCCGGCCCGGCCCGGGATCATTCGAGACTGGGCCGGGCCCGTGCATCGCCCTGGGCGACCTCACCGCCGGCTGAGCGCCGGCCCGGTCACTCCTCCCGGTAGCCGACGATCGCCCGGCCGACACCGAGCAGCGCGGCGGCGACGCGCTGCTGGTCGTCGAGGTACGCCGCGGTCATGACCTGTGTGGAACTACGACGAGCTGGACGCCGATCGATGGGCGCTGCGTCATGTTGAGCTGCGCGGGTCGGACAGGTCTTCTTGGCGGCGGCGTCGCTTGCTGAGGTGCTCACCGCTCGTAACTCCGGGACCGAGGGCGCGGTAGCCGAGTACGAACGCCGATACGGCCCCGTCCAGGTACCAGCGCAGCACCAGCACCGCCTGGGCCAGGCAAGGGCCCGCCGCCCGGCCCGGGTGCCCAATGCGCCCCGCTGCTGGCGCAGCAGTTCGGCGACGAACGCCTTGGTCTCGCGGGGCACGGGAGTGCCGCCTGGTATGTCACAGTGTTTGTCCACGTGAGGCCCCAGGAAGAAGGAAGGGGAGCGCCCCGATGTCAAGCTCAGTGGTGAACTTCATCGCGTTCATCGTCCGTCGCTCCGGTGCGATGAGCGTGACGCCATGCTGATCTACTCGATGAGCGTCTCGGTGGACGGCTTTATCGCCGACCGCGAGGGCGGGTTCGGGTGGACGGCCCCTAGCGAGGAGCTGTTTCGTTTCCACCTCGCGCAGATACGCGAGCTTGGCGGCTATCTGTTGGGTCGCAGGCTTTACGAGACCATGCTGGTGTGGGAGACGGATCCGTCGCTGCGCGACAACGAGCTCAGGGCCGCGTTCGCCGACGTCTGGTGCGCTCTCCCGAAGGTCGTCTTCAGCCCCACGCTCGACAGCGTTCAGGGCAACGCCCGGCTCGCCAAGGCGTCGGTGGCCGATGAGGTCGCTGCGGCGCTCGACGTGACCGACAGGGACGTCTCGATCGGCGGCGCCGGCCTGGCTGCGGCAGCGGTCGAGCTCGGCCTCGTCAACGAGCTGCGCATGTTCCGCTATCCGGTCGTCGTCGGTGGCGGCACGCCCTTTCTGCCGCCCGTCACCGAAGACGTTCCGCTACACCTGGTCGAGACCAGGACGTTCAGCTCGCGCGTGATCTACGAGCGTTACGGCGGCGCCCGCGATGAGTCGGACTGACACCGCTGTCCGAGTCATCAGCGCCTCGCCGGACCGGGTATGAGGACATCCGGCAGAACGGGATGCACGTCCTGCGTCACACCTACGCCTCGGTGCTGCTCGACGCGGGCGCGAGCATCAAGACGTTGTCGGCGTACGTCGGCCACGCCGACCCCGGCTTCACGCTGCGGGGTCTACACCCACCTGTTGCCGCACAGCGAGGACCGGACCCGCCGTGCGATTGACGCAGCCTTCGGCCGCGGCCTGGACGCCTGTGCCGGGCCTGGCCACGGCCTAGGCGGGTGAGCGGAGGGTGTTTGCGCAGCTCATAGCACCTGACGGCGTCACTTGGCGTTGCATTGATCATTGGCGTTAAAAGTGCTCGCTCAAAACCGGGCAAGATACCGCTTGACCTGGTGTTAGTCCTGCCGGTGGCGGTCGGCGTTTGTCACTGTTGGTCTACCTCGGACGGCCTGGATACGGCCTGATCTTGGTGACGGTGGGGCGCGGCCGAGCTTAGCGCGGAGCCTTGGCACGACAACCGGCCCGCCTCGTAGAGCGGCGGGTGGGCCGACGCAATGGCGGAACGCCCGACCCGTCAAGGGTTGGGCGTTCCCCCCGTCGCGAGGCGACTGGTCACTTCTCGTCGTTGGACCGGTCCTCGTCGCGCTTGTCGTCGTGGCGCTCGTCCCGGTCCCGGTCCTCGTCGCGCTTGTCGTCGTGGCGCTCGTCCCGGTCCCGGTCCTCGTCGCGCTTGTCGTCGTGGCGCTCGTCCCGGTCCCGGTCCTCGTCGCCCTTGTCGTCGTGGCGCTCGTCCCGGTCCCGGTCCTCGTCGCCCTTGTCGTCGTGGCGCTCGTCCCGGTCCTCGTGGTCCCGGTCCCAGTTCTTCTTGAGCTCGTTCCAAGCCCGGTCCTCGTCGCCGCTCCACCACGAGTTCCACTGGTCGTCGTCCTCGTCGCGGCCCCGGTTCTCGTCGTCCCGGTCCCGCTTGTCGTCGCTCTTGATCTGGCCGCGGATTTCGCCGTTCGGATACTTCTTGGTGTGCACGTTCACGTACGTGACGCCGGCCTCGATCGCGTCGACGAGTTCGTCGAACTCGCCCGGCTCGATGCCCTGGTCGGCAGGGCCGACCACGTCATCGGGCTTGATGGTCCCCTCGATGGTGGCTGGGGCCTGGGGGCAGGACTGGACGTCGTGCGACGCGCCACCCTTCGCGTCCTTCAGGTTTGAGCAGAGGAAGGCGGCGATGCCGCCGCTCTGGTGCCTCCCTCCGAAGTGGATGTGCGCCTGCTGGACGTCCTGCAGGTCCTCGTAGCTCAGCTCGAACTCGATCTCCTTGTCCCGTTCGTCGATCGTGGCTTTGAACCGGCCGGAGCCGGGCGTCGAGATCGGCTTTGGGTCTTCCTCGAAGCCGCTGAGCTTGGCCCGGACGTTCACCTCCTTGTGGTCCCGCGAGTCGGTCCAGTCCCACGAGTCGCGGGAGTCGTGCGACTCCCGCTTGTCACCCGAGTCGTTCCGGCCGTCGCCCATGGCGGCGGTGCCGATGGCGGTTGCCGCCACCGCTGCGCTGGCCGCCATCGCGACCGCCCAGAGTCGGGTACGTCCCATCACTGCTGCTCCCTTCTACGTGGAGTCCTGAGCCCCGGGATCACCGGCGGACGAACCACTCATGACCGGACTCAGGCAGGCAAAGGTGCCGTGCGCCAGAGGTCGTTGTCGTCGAGACCGTCCAGCACTCGGTTCGATTGGCACCCTTTGCGAAATTGTTCCACGTTCGCGGCAAACATGAGTCGGCTTACCTGATCCGACCGTCAGAGACTCTCGAGAGCTATGGATCAGACTGGGCCCTGTGCGGCCGACCCGGGAGGTTCGACGGGGACGACCACGCTCGATGCGGCGACCGTCGGTGCACGCGCCCGGCGGTACCCCTCCGGCGTGCTCATCCGCCCCGTGGCCGCGATGACGCACGGCGCCCCGTCCCGCGCGACGGGCGTCCCCGACGACCGACACAACGGCATGCAGGTGCTCCGGCACACCTACGCCTCGGTCCTGCTCGACGCCGGCGAGAGCGTCAAGGCCCTCTCGGCGCACCCGGGGCACTCCCACCCGGGCTTAACCCTGCAGATTTACACCCACCTGCTGCCGACCACCGAGGACCGCACCCGCCGCGCCGATCGACCACGCCTCCGCCGACGACCCACAGACCCCGGACGGCCTGGGAACGCCATGATCATGGAACACCGGGCTTCCCCAGGCGCTCCGCCGCAGGTCAGCAGCCTGCACGGAATTACTTGGCGTTGAAGTAGTTCGCCTCCGGGTGGTGCACCACGATCGCGTCCGTCGCCTGCTCCGGCACCAGCTGGAACTCCTCGGACAACTGCACCCCGATGCGCTCCGCGCCCAGCAGCTCCACGATCTTCGCCCGGTCCTCCAGGTCCGGGCAGGCCGGGTAGCCGAACGCGTACCGGCAGCCGCGGTAGTCGGTGCGCAGCAGGCCGGCCAGGTCCGCCGGGTCGTCGTCGGCGACGGTACGGCCACCGGGCAGGGTCAGCTCCGCGCGCACCCGCCGGTGCCAGTACTCGGCGAGCGCCTCGGTGAGCTGCACGGACAGCCCGTGCACCTCCAGGTAGTCGCGATACTCGTTGCCGGCGAACATCTTCGCGGTGTACTCGCTGATCGGCTGCCCGACGGTGACCAGCTGCAACGCCACCACGTCCAGCTGGTCGCCCTTCGGCCGGAAGAAGTCGGCCAGGCAGAGCCGGCGCTCCTGCCGCTGGCGGGGGAAGGAAAACCGGGCCCGCTCGACGCTGGCGTTCTCGTCGAGCACCACCAGGTCGTTGCCCTCGGCGTACGCGGGGAAGTAGCCGTACACCACCGCCGCCTCGAGGACCTTGTCGGCGATCAGCCGGTCCAGCCAGTAGCGCAGCCGGGGCCGGCCCTCGGTCTCCACCAGCTCCTCGTACGACGGGCCCTGGCCGCCCCGGGAGCCGCGCAGCCCCCACTGCCCGAGGAAGGTGGCCCGCTCGTCGAGCAGCGCCGCGTAGTCGGCCAGCGGCACTCCCTTGACCACCCGGGTGCCGAAGAACGGCGGGGTGGGCACCTCCACGTCGGTGGCCACGTCGGAGCGGACCGAGGCGTCGTGCAGCTCGGGCAGCGCCTCGGTGACCATCGTGCGCTGCCGCTCCCGGCGGGCCCGCCGGGCGGCCAGGGCGGCCTCCCGCTCCGGGTCGACGACCGGGGCGCCACCGCGCTTGGCGGTCATCACCCGGTCCATCAGGGACAGCCCCTCGAAGGCGTCGCGGGCGTAGTGCACCTGGCCGGGGAACATCGACCGCAGGTCGTCCTCGACGTACGCGCGGGTGAGCGCGGCCCCGCCGAGCAGCACCGGCCAGCGGTCGGCCACCCCTCGGGTGGCCATCTCGGCCAGGTTCTCCTTCATGATGACGGTGCTCTTGACCAGCAGGCCGGACATCCCGATCGCGTCGGCCCGGTGCTCCTCGGCGGCGTCCAGGATCGCGCTGATCGGCTGCTTGATGCCGATGTTGACGACCTCGTAGCCGTTGTTGGACAGGATGATGTCGACCAGGTTCTTGCCGATGTCGTGGACGTCGCCCCGGACGGTGGCGAGCACGATGCGGCCCTTGCCGCCGTCCTCGGCCGTCTCCATGTGCGGCTCCAGGTAGGCCACCGCGGTCTTCATCACCTCGGCGGACTGCAACACGAACGGCAGCTGCATCTGCCCGGAGCCGAACAGCTCGCCGACGACCTTCATGCCGTCGAGCAGCAGGTCGTTGATGATCGACAGCGGCGACCGGCCACCGGCCATCGCCGCGTCCAGGTCGGCCTCCAGGCCGTTGCGCTCACCGTCGACGATCCGCCGCTTGAGCCGCTCGTCCAGCGGCAGCGCGGCCAGCTCCTCGGCCCGCCCGGCCCGCGCCGAGGCCGCGTCCACGCCCTCGAATGCCTCGATGAACCGCTGCACCGGGTCGTACCCCTCGCGGCGCCGGTCGTAGATCAGGTCCAGCGCCACCTCGCGCTGCTCGTCCGGGATCCGGCTGACCGGCAGGATCTTGCTGGCGTGCACGATGGCGCTGGTCAGGCCGGCCTGCTGGCACTCGTGCAGGAACACCGAGTTGAGGACCTGGCGGGCGGCCGGGTTGAGCCCAAACGAGACGTTGGAGACGCCGAGGGTGAAGTTGACGCCGGGGTAGCGGCGGGAAATCTCCCGGATCGCCTCGATCGTCTCGATGCCGTCGCGCCGGGTCTCCTCCTGCCCGGTGGCGATCGGGAAGGTCAGCGCGTCGATGAGGATGTCGGAGCGGTCCATCCCCCACCGTCCGGTGAGGTCCTCGATCAGGCGGCCCGCGACCCGGACCTTCCACTCGGCGGTCCGCGCCTGCCCCTCCTCGTCGATCAGCAGCGCCACCACGGCGGCGCCGTGCTCCTTGACGACCGGCATCACCCGGGCGTAGCGGGACTCCGGCCCGTCACCGTCCTCGAAGTTCACCGAGTTGACCACGCACCGGCCGCCGAGCATCTCCAGCCCCGCCTCGATCACCGCCGGCTCGGTGGAGTCCAGCATGATCGGCAGGGTGGAGGCGGTCGCGAAGCGCCCGGCCAGCTCGCGCATGTCCTGGGTGCCGTCCCGGCCGACGTAGTCGACGCAGAGGTCGAGCAGGTGTGAGCCGTCCCGGGCCTGGCTGCGGGCGATCTCCACGCACGCCTGCCAGTCGGCGGCGAGCATCGCGTCGCGGAACGCCTTGGAACCGTTGGCGTTGGTCCGCTCCCCCACCATCAGCACCGAGGCGTCCTGCGCGAACGGCACCGGGTGGTAGATCGAGGAGACGCCGGCCTCGTGCCGCGGCTCGCGCGGCGTCGGGTTCGTGCCGTGCAGCCGCTCGGCCAGCACCCGGATGTGCTCCGGGGTGGTGCCGCAGCAGCCACCGACCAGCGAGACGCCGTACTCGGCGACGAACCGCTCCAGCGCGTCGGCCAGCTCCACCGGGGTCAGCGGGAAGTACGCCCCGTCCGCCGTCAGCACCGGCAGGCCGGCGTTCGGCATCACCGACAGCGGGGTCCGCGAGTGCTGGGACAGGTAGCGCAGGTGCTCGCCCATCTCGGCCGGGCCGGTCGAGCAGTTCAGCCCGATCAGGTCCACGCCCAGCGGCTCGATGGCCGCCAGCGCCGCCCCGATCTCGCTGCCCACCAGCATGGTGCCGGTGGTCTCCATCGCCACCTGGCAGATGATCGGCACCTTCCGGCCCAGCTCGGCCATCGCCCGGTGGCAGCCGACCACCGCCGCCTTGACCTGGAGCAGATCCTGCGAGGTCTCGATGATCAGCGCGTCCGAGCCGCCCTCGATCAGGCCGGCGGCGTTCTCCTGGTACGCGTCGCGCAGCGTCGCGTACGCGGTGTGCCCGAGGGTGGGCAGCTTGGTGCCCGGCCCGATCGACCCGAGCACGAACCGGGGCCGCTCCGCGGTGGCGTACGCGTCGACGGCCTCCCGGGCGAGTCGCGCGCCGGCCGCGGAGAGTTCCCGGATCCGCTCCGGGATGTCGTACTCGCCAAGGTTGGCGAGGTTGGCGCCGAAGGTGTTGGTCTCGACGCAGTCGGCCCCGGCGGCCAGGTACGCCTCGTGCACCCCGCGCACCACGTCCGGGCGGGTGACGTTGAGGATCTCGTTGCACCCTTCCAGCCCCTCGAAGTCGTCGAGGGTCAGGTCGGCAGCATGCAACATCGTCCCCATCGCCCCGTCGGCGACGAGGATCCGGTCGGCCAGCACATCCAGCAACGAAGTCCGCACGGGTTCAGGTTAATGCGACGATGCGCCCGTCGGTCAGCAGCCGTAGCCGGTCCCACATTCTGCCAGCGGGAACGCGCATCCCTTTCGTGCCCTTTGGGCGGTCCGCCGGCGTGGCGGACCGGCGCGGCCGACCGGCCGCACCTGGCGCCGCCACGTAGGCTGGCGGACGTGAAGGACATCAGGGACGCCACCGTGCACGGCGGGCGGAGGACCGGGTCGGCGCCCGGCGCCGTCGGCGACGAGCAGGGTGAGGTGACGGCGTGACCGAGTTCGACGGGCTGCCGGTGCTGCGGTCCCCGGTGGCGATCGCCGCCTTCGAGGGCTGGAACGACGCCGCGGACGCCTCCACCGCCGCCGTGGAGCACCTGGAGCAGGTCTGGCAGGCCCGCCCGGTCACCGAGCTGGACCCGGAGGACTTCTACGACTTCCAGGTGAGCCGCCCGACCATCACGATGGCCGAGGGTGAGACCCGGCGGGTCGAGTGGCCCACCACGAAGTTCATGGTGGCCAGCCCGGAGGGCACCGAGCGGGACGTGGTCCTGATCCGGGGCATCGAGCCCAGCATGCGTTGGCGCACCTTCTGCGAGCAGGTGCTGGAGATCTGCCACAGCCTGGAGGTCGAGCGGGTGGTGCTGCTCGGCGCGCTGCTGGCCGACGTGCCGTACACCCGTCCCCTACCGATCAGCGGCAGCGCCTCCGACGCCGAGGCCGCCCAGCGCTACCAGCTCACCCCCACCCGCTACGACGGGCCGACCGGCATCGTGGGGGTGTTGCAGGACGCCTGCACCCGGGCCGAGGTCGACGCGGTGTCGTTCTGGGTGCACGTGCCGCACTACGCCAACAACCCGCCCTGCCCGAAGGCCACCCTGGCCCTGCTGCACCGGGTCGAGGACGTGCTCGACCTGCCGGTGCCAATGGCCGACCTGGCGGAGGAGGCCGCCGAGTGGGAGCAGCGGGTGCGCGGCGCCGCCGAGCAGGACGCCGAGCTCGGTGAGTACGTCCGCGAGCTGGAGGAGCGGGTCGGCGACGCCGGCATCACCCCGTTGACCGGGGACGAGATCGCCCAGGAGTTCGAGAAGTACCTGCGCCGCCGGGGCGGTTCCGCCGGCCCCACGGCCGGTTCCTGGTAACGCCCTTCCCCACCGAGTCACCGGCCCCGGACGTTCGCGTCCGGGGCCGATCTGCGCGTGTCGGGGTGGCGCAGATCACGCCGCGTAGGGCATCCTAGGAACCTAGTGGTATGAGGAGGCGGGTGTGCAGATCAACCCGGGGGCCGCCGAGTTCCCGCACCGGCAGATCGCCGCGCAGCTCAAGACGCAGGTGCGCCGCGGCGACTGGGCGCCGGGCGAGCGGCTGCCGTCCATCCCGGCCATCGCCGAGATGTTCGGCGTGGCGAAGCAGACCGTCCAGCGCGCCGTCGACCAGCTGCGGGTCGAGGGCATCCTGATCACCAAGCCCGGCTCCGGTACGTACGTGCGGGGCACTCGACGCCGGCTCAACCGGCTCTCCCGGGGCCGCTACGGCGGCTTCCGCGGCTACCACACGGACCTGGCCGCCCGGTACCGGCAGCAGCTGGTCTCCGTCGGCCGCTCCCCCGCCCCGCCGGAGGTCGCCGACGCCTTCGGGGTGCCCGACGGCACCGACCTGCTCTGCCGCCGGCACCTGGTACGCACCGAGGACTCGCCGGTGGAGGTGGGCGCCTCCTGGTTCCTCCCGGCCGACACCGCGGGCACCTCGCTGGAGCGGGCCGAGGCGTTCGGCCGCCCGCTCTACCAGGAGGCCGAGGAGGCCACCGGTCGCCGGTACGTCTCGGCCACCGACACGATCAGCGCCCGCCAGCCCAGCCGGGAAGAGGCGGAGACCCTGCAGATCCGGCCGGACACCCCGGTGCTGCACCTGCTGCACGTCGCCTACGACGAGCAGCGCAAGCCGATCGAGGTCGCCCAGGCCACCTGGCCCGGCCCGATGACCACCCTCACCGAGGAGTACAGGATCCCCGCACCCACCCCGGACCAGGACCCCGACCCCGGCCTGGTACTCGGCTGACCCCTTCCGTACCCCGGTGTCACCGCCCGACCCTCATGATCCAGTCGCATCCACCGACACGACACGCCGTGGACGGTGTCGGTGGATGCGACTGGATCATGGGGCTGCGACCCGAGGCGGCCGCCGCCGGCCGAGGCTCAGAGGCGGATGCCGAGGAGGGCGTCGACGGTGTCGGCGAAGAGGGCCGGCCCCTGCGGGTCGTCGCCGGCACCGGCCAGGGCGCGGTCGGCCCAGTCGTCGGCCAGCGCCAGGGCGCCGGGGCTGTCGAGGTCGTCGGCGAGCCGGGCGCGTACCCCGGCCAGGAAGTCCGCCCCGGACGGCCCGGCGGGCGCGGCGGCGGCCCGCCGCCAGCGGTCCAGGCGCGCCTGCGCGGTGTGGAGCAGGTCGTCGGACCAGGCGCGGTCGGCGCGGTAGTGCCCGGACATCAGGCCCAGCCGCACCGCCATCGGGTCGACCTTGTCGGCCCGCAGCCGGGAGACGAAGACCAGGTTGCCCTTCGACTTCGACATCTTCTCGCCGTCCAGGCCGATCATGCCGGCATGCACGTAGTGGGCGGCGAAGGGCGCCTGGCCGGTGAGCCGCTCGGCGTGCGCGGCGGAGCACTCGTGGTGCGGGAAGAGCAGGTCGTTGCCGCCGCCCTGCACGTCGATCCGGTCACCGAGCAGGTTCAGCGCGATCACCGCGCACTCGATGTGCCAGCCGGGGCGGCCGGCGCCCAGCTCACCACCGGGCCAGGACGGCTCGCCCTCGCGGGCGCCGCGCCACAGCAGCGGGTCGAGCGGGTCGCGCTTGCCGGCCCGGTCCGGGTCGCCGCCGCGCTCCGGGAAGATCTCCAGCATCTGCTCACGGGTCAGGTTCGACTCGTAGCCGAACTCCGGGGCGGCGCTGACGTCGAAGTAGATGTCGCCGGTGCCGTCGTCGAGCCGGTACGCGGCGCCGTCCTTGAGCAGGACGAGGACCTTCTCGGCGATGTCCGGGATCGACTCCACCGCGCCGACGTAGTGCGCCGGCGGGATGATCCGCAGCGCCTCCATGTCCTCCCGGAACAGCGCGGTCTCCCGCATGGCCAGGACCTTCCAGTCCTCGCCGTCGCGCGCCGCGCGCTCCAGCAGCGGGTCGTCGATGTCGGTGACGTTCTGCACGTACCGCACGGTCAGGCCCGCGTCGCGCCACATCCGCTGCACCAGGTCGAACGTGATCATGGTGGCGGCATGGCCGAGGTGGGTGGCGTCGTACGGGGTGATGCCGCAGACGTACATGGTCGCCGCGCCGTCGGGGCGGCTGGGGTGGAGGCCGCGCCGCGCCGAGTCGTACAAGCCCAGTGGCCCGCCGCCGCCCGGCAGCCGTGGCACCTCGTGTCCCGCCCAAGACTCCATGACCATCAGCCTAACGAGCCGTCAGGCGGCGGGCAGGCGCCCCACGGGTGATCAACGTGACAGCGACTCACATGGGGGGCCAGGGCATCGCCGGCCAGTCCTGCGGGGGCTGCGGGTAGCACCCGGTCTCGCGCAGCCGGTCGATCCGCGCCGCCAGCTCGGCGATCTCCCCGATCGTCAGGTGGTCGGACAGCTCCTCGCCCAGCTCACCGGCGACCTGGCCGGCCAACGTGTCGAGCATCTCCACCGCGTCCGGCGGGAGTTGCCGGCCGGCCCAGCCCCAGAGCACCGTGCGCAGCTTCTCCTCTACGTGGAAGCAGACGCCGTGGTCGACGCCGTAGAGGCGGTCGTCCGGGCCCACCAGCACGTGGCCACCCTTGCGGTCGGCGTTGTTCAGCACCGCGTCGAGCACCGCCAGCCGGGCCAGCCGCGGGTCGTCGGCGTGCGCCAGGGCGTACGCGGCGCCGTCGTCGTCGCGGGCCGCGGCGACCGGGAACCAGCGCGGCGGCACCGCCTCGGCGGGTACGAAGCCGACCAGCGGCTCCGCGTCGTCCGGCTCGTCGATCCAGAGCTGGCAGGAACCGGGGCCGAACGGGCCGTCGCGGAACACGGTCGGCGGCACCAGGTCCCAGCCGGTGGCCCGGGAGACCAGGTAGGCGGCGACCTCCCGGCCGGCCAGGGTGCCGTCGGGGAAGTCCCAGAGCGGCCGCTCGCCGCGCACCGGCTTGTAGACGCAGCGGGCCGTCCGCCCGCCCAGGGTCAGGATCCCGCGCAGGGTGGTGTTGGAGGCGTCGACCAGCCGCCCCTCCAGGGCGAGCTCACCGTCGCGCAGCAGCCGGAGCGCCGCGCTGCCGTGCTGGCGGGGCTGCAACTCCGACGACGTCACCGGTGGTAACCGTTGTGCCGCGGGCAGAGGTGCCCGGCGGGGTCGAGCGGCTGGCCACAGAGCGGGCAGGGCGGGCGGCCGGCGTTGACCACCCGGCGGGCCCGCTCGATGAACTCGCGGGTCGCCTCGGGGGTCAGCCGCACCCGGAGCCGGTCGAGATCCTCGTCCGGTTCCTCGACGTCGTCCTCGTCGTCGTCCTCCTCGTCGCCCAGCTCGACCTCGACCTCCGCCTCGCCGGCGGCGATCGCCTCGATCACCACGGTCGCGCTGTCGACGTCGAAGGCCAGGCCGAGGGTGCCGACCCGGAACTCCTCGTCGACCGGGGTGTCCAGCGGGTCGTTGTCGCCGACGAGGGTGGGCGCGGCCTCGGGCAGGTCGACGCCGAACCGGCGCTGGGCCTCGGCGAGCAGCTCCTCCAGCTTCTCGGCGAGCAGGGACACCTGCACCTTCTCCAGCGCGACGCTGACCAGCCGGCCACCGCCGCGCGCCTGGAGGAAGAACGTCCGCTCCCCCGGCGGCCCGACGGTCCCGGCGACGAACCGCTCCGGCGGCTCGAAGGCGTGCACCTGGTGGGTCATACCCACGACCCTATCCGGCACACGGAGGCGTCGCGCACCGCACCGAGGGTGGTTCAGCCGAGGGCGAAACGCCCGCAGCCGCTCGCGCCGCGCCGGGCGTGGCGGGTCCCCCTCACCCGGCCGCCCCCGCGCCGCCGCCGACCGCGGCGTCCGAGTCGGTCGGCCGGGTCGCCCGCCGGCGCCGCTTGCGCGGCGGCGGCACCAGCCCGCCGAGGTCACCGCCGGTGTCGTTGAGCCGGACCAGGAAGGGCCGCAGCGGCGTGTAGCGGATCGCGGTGACCGACGCCGGGTCCGCGACGATGCGCTGGAAGAGATCCAGGTGTACGCCGAGCGCGTCCGCCACGATGGCCTTGATCACATCGCCGTGGCTGCACGCCAGCCAGACCGCCTCCGGCCCGTGCTCGGCGGTGACGGCGGCGTCCCAGGTGCGCACCGCGGCGACCGCCCGCGCCGCCATCGCCGCCATCGACTCGCCCCCGGGGAAGACCACCGCGCTCGGGTGCTGCTGCACCACCGGCCAGAGCGGCTCCCTGGCCAGCTTCTTCAACGGCTGCCCCTCCCAGGCGCCGTAGCCGCACTCAATCAGGCCCTCCTCGACCACCGGCTGCACCTGCGGCAACGCCAGCTCCAGGGTCTGCCGGCAGCGGATCAGCGGGCTGGTCACCACGGTGGCCAGGGGCAGGGCGCGCAGCCGCTCGCCGACTGCGGTGGCCTGGGCCCGGCCGGTGTCGTCCAGCTCGACCGGCTGGCGGCCGGCCAGCCCGCCGTCGGCGTTCGCCGTCGTCCGGCCGTGTCGCAGAAGCAGAAGGGTCGCCACGACACCACCCTAGGGCCTGGGTCGAAGTCCTCGGTCGAGCCGAGGCGGAGTCCAGGCGGCGATCCGGCAAGGCGGAGATGCGTCCGGATACCGGTGTTGTATCCGGACGCATCTCCAACGCGGCCGGTCGTCGTCTGGGCCCGCCGCAGGCCGGCCAGGGA
>NZ_JAGPYL010000014.1:0-76596 GCF_018070095.1 Micromonospora sp. U56 | reverse complement strand
CGTGTCCAGGGCGAGCACGGTGGCCGGCAGGCTGTCACGGCCCAGCCGCACCTCGTCCCGCCAGGCCGGCAGCACCGCCCGGACCCCCGGCAGGCCGGCCAGGTCGGCGGCCCGGCCCACCGGCGCGGCACCGCCGCGCTCCGTCACCCGCAGGTCGGCGCCGACGCTGTGGTCGGCCTGGTCGCGCTGCGACCGCTCCCAGGTGCTGACCAGCGACCAGGCCAGGGTGCTGCCGCCGACGGCGAGCGTGAGCAGCAGCACCGGCCCGGCGTGCGGCCGGCGGCCCGCCTGCCACATGCCGAACATGGTCGCCGTCCACGGTCGCCGGTCGACGAACCGTTCCGCGAACCGGGTGGCCGGGGGCAGCAGCCGCAGGGCGAGCACCGCCCCGGCCAGCACGCCGAGGGTGGGGGCGACGGCGAGCAGCGGGTCGATGCCGAGCTGGCCACCCGCCCCGGCCAGCGGCGAGGAGTACTGCCGCAGCTGCGTCCAGGCGAGCAGGGCGAGCAGCACCAGGGCCAGGTCCACCCCGGCCCGCTGCACGGTGGCGGCCCGGGTGGGGCGGGACCGGGCGGCCATGTCGGCGACGTAGCTGCCGGCGCGACGCAGGGCCGGCAGCACCATGGCGAGCAGGCAGCCCACCGCCGCGGCGAGGGCGACCACCCAGACCGCCCCGGCGCCGCCGCTGTCCAGCCGCAGGCCGCCCGTACCCTCGCCGCCGCTGATCCCGCGCAGCGCCACGCCGGCCAGCGGCGGCGCGAGCAGCGCGGCCGGCAGCACCACCAGCGTCGCCTCCCGTACGGCGAGGTTGGCGAGCTGGCCCCGGGCGGCTCCGCGGGCGCGCAGCAGCGCGGTCTGCGCCCGCCGGTCCTCGTTGAGCAGCGCGGCGACCAGCACCAGCGCGTAGCCGCCGAGCACCACGATCAGCAGCAGCGGGGTGAGCAGCGCCGAGCGGCCCACCAGGTCGGCGCGGCCGAGCCGGTCGATCAGCCGGTCCAGGCCGGTGACGCTCTGCGCGGATGAGCCGAGACCGGCCTGCTCGGGCACCTCGACGGCGGCGGTGGCGACCTCCTCCTTGACCTCCGGCAGCCGGCTCGACGCGACGCTGCGCAGGTCCGGCTCGACCACCCAGGAGATCGAGGTGGAGCCGGGGAAGGTACGGGCGAAGTCGGCCGGGTCGAGGGCGAACGGGCCGTACGAGTCGCCGGTGTCACCGCCGCCGGTCACACCGGGGGCGAGCTGCCAGTACGGCGCGGCCGGGTCGTGGGGGCGGAAGATCCCGGACACCACCACGTCGGCGGCGCGGCCGGAGCTGCGGTCGGTCATCTGCACCCGGGTGCCGGGGGTGAGCCGCAGCGCGCCGGCGACCCGCTCGGGCACGCTGACCTGGGTGGGGTTCGCCCCGGCGGTGGGCCAGGCTCCGCCGACCAGCTCGGCGTGCGCGGCGAGATCGTCGAGGGTGGCGAGGTCGGCGAAGACCGGGTCGTCGTCGGTGCGGGCGGCGCCGAGGTCGCCGGTCAGCTCCCGGCCGGTGCCGTGGCGGGCAGCGGAGACGACGACCGTCGCCCCGCCCAACCCGCCGGCCACGCTGTCCCGGACGGCCCGGTCCCGGCCGGCGGCCTCGGCCGCGTCCCGGCCGCCGGACCCGCTGATCAGCAGGCTGCGCTCGGCGGCGGGCGCAGCCGCCAGCATCGCCCCCTGCCCGGCGTCGATGGCCCGCCGGTTGTAGTCGGACAACCCGGTGACCAGCGCGACGGCGACCAGCGCGGCGACCGCCGCCGCCGCCAGCAGGCCCCGCGCCTCGTAGGCCCGCCTCCACACCAGCTTCATCCGTACGCCTCCCCCGGGGGCCCTCGCTGGGCCGGTGACCAGGTAGAGCGGGTACGGGCCGGAAAAGGTTCGCGCCCTTTACATGATCGTTACCCGACGGCCCGCGCGGCCAGTCGCGGGCGCCACGGCGACGCCCGCCCCGCCGGATCCGCACCCGCGCGACACCAGGCCGGGTAGCCGTGGCCTTGGCAATCAACCACGATGAGCGGATGATCGAGCAGGGAAGCGAGCAGCGACCGACGAACGTCGCCCTTCGGCGCGTGATGGCTGCTGTCCTCACCGGTCTGGTCGTCGTTGCGGTGCCAGCCGTGTTAGTTGCCTGGCGCAATCCGTGGCACTACGTGCATCTGATGCCGTTCGGCCGTTCGTCAGTTGTGGCGGCTGTGCTGATCGCCGTGCCGGTGCTGCTCGGCATCGCGGCGTGGCTCGTTCTGCCGGCGAGGCTGGCATGGGCGGTGGCTGTTGTCGCGACAGCTCTGGCGTTAGTGATGGGTTGGAATGGCTTCCAGTTTTCGATGGGGGCGTCTCTCTACGGCTACGAGTCAGACGGGCATTCCAAGGTTGTAGCCGTTTCCCCAGACGGATCGTTCGAGGTGGTCGTCCTGCACTACCCCGCTTTCATGACGGGCTTCGATGTCTTGCGGATCCGCTCGCGGGCCGGGCTACGTAGCCGGGAAGCCGACCAGGACCTCGCCTGTTTCGCCGTTCCGTTCGACCCGGTCGGCCCTGAGGACACCTTCGACACCGCCCGATTTCTGACCGACCACGAGGTCGAGGTGCGCACCGAAGCAGGTGAGGAGTGGACGACCACCTTCGACCCGCACACCCTGCTGGCCGTCTCCACCCTGTCCCGCGGCTGCGGCTAGGCCACGACCTCACGGCTGCGCGCTGCTCATCGCCCATCGCCCATCGCTTGAATCGAATGTCGGCCACTCCCGCCGAACTCCCGTAGAGGTCAAGGCGGACCGGCTATGCCAGAGATGGTTGTCCAGCCGGGTGCCCTCGGGTCGGCGTACGGCGTCACGTACACAGCCAGGTACGGCCGGACATACAAAGATCCACATGTAGAGGAGATCGACGTCGGCCGCCTTGAGGCTGCCATCGCCACCAGGACGGATGATTCGTCCGACTACGTTCGGTCACCGCAGGGCGGGCGGATGCGAGCGGAGCAGAGTGACCGCGTCGCGGCGGCGATGTAGCGGCGGCCGTGCGGCGCACGATCAGAATGGTGCGGGTCCGCGGCCTGCCAACGACACCAACACCTGCGTGGCGAGTAGCTTGCGTATGCCGGTGACGGCGACTGTCCCCATCCGATCGTAGGGCAGTTCCAATTGCAGCCCTTCGACTGCGTTGCGAAGGTCTGTCGTGATCTCGTCCGGACGGAACGTGCCGCCCCAGCCGTTGAGTCCTCCGCGCTGGTTCGTCCTGAGGGAAGCCATGCCGGATATGCATGCGCCGTCGACCAGGATCAGCCTCGCAGGACCCGAGTAGGTCGTCGTCATAGTCATCAACCCTTCAGGATGTAACGCCGCGCACCCCGGGTCCCGGCTGTCTGACAGTCATCAGGAGGCGAGGCGTCGAGTCCGACCATGGTGTGCTCCACCTGGACCGCGACCGTACGTGCCTCGACCGTCAGGGCGGCGGCGATGCGGAATTCGGCTCGTTAGCGATAAGGGTCGACGTCTGTGTCTGTCTGGTTCATGAGCCAGAGGCGCGCCTTGGGCGAGCTGACAGTCGGCCTGGGCAGACTAGCGCCCGAGGTCCGAATCGATCCAGAGAAGAGAACACGGGGGCAATGCTGAGCTGGCTCCACACCGAGATGGCCGGCCTTCTGCCGATCAGACGACTTTCGCGATGCCGTGGTGAGCGCATGAAACGCCGAACGGCGGCCCGCTGAACCAGTCGGGCCGCCGTTCGCAGAGTGTGGATCAAAGCGGGCGGATGTTCTCCGCCTGCGGGCCCTTCTGGCCCTGGGTGATGTCGAACTCCACCTTCTGATTCTCGTCGAGGCTGCGGAAGCCGCTCGCCGAGATCGCGGAGAAGTGGGCGAAGACGTCGGCGCCGCCGTCGTCCGGGCTGATGAAGCCGAAGCCCTTGTCGGCGTTGAACCACTTCACGGTACCTGTAGTCATGTCTGCTCCTTCGCAGGCTGTTAGAGACCGCACTGTGCGGACCCTTACGCCGCCGCGTTGATCACCCGCGTCGAAACGACACGAAAAACGAAAAGCGCCTGGATGGGTTTCAGATGCCCCATCAGGCGCCGGAAAACGTCTACGGAAATCAAAACTGCAACTCGGCTACCGTAGCACATGATCCGTCGTCGATCCCATGGCGGTGAGTGGACCTGGTCACTCGTCTGCTTGCCACGCCGCGTGGACGGCACGTTGACCGGGTCTGGAGGGCTTCTCCCACGTGGAGGTCCTCTTCATCTTCGACCAGTTCCCGGAGCACGGCGCCCCGCCCCTACCGCGGCCGCTCCGACCTCCCGCCCGTTGGCGTGTTCGCTGGCCGCGGCCCCCGCAGACCGAACCGCATCGGGGTAACGTGCTGCGCCATCGAGTCCGTCCAGGGCCGCGAATTGACGGTGGTGGGCCTCGATGCGGTCTCGGGCACCCCGGTCATCGACCTGAAGCCGACGATGGCGGAGTTCCTCCCGGTCGACATCAAGCAGCCGGAATGGGTGAGCCGCGTGATGTCGGAGTACTTCCAGCCGTAGCGTGGTTCCGGTGCCACGACCTGCCGCACCCGCGCGACCGCCTGACATCGGAGAAGCGCCTTGAAGCAAGATCAGGTGCGCGCACATCGGCAGCAGCGGTTGCGAAACTTCCGCTGCAGATCCCTCTGTATAACGCACCGTTACCAGGGAGGCCACTGGCAGTGCCCGCCGCCCGACATGGCAGTCGATCACCGCTGGCCGCTGACCTTCCTTCAGGTCTGCACGTCAAGCCGTACCTGGCTCTGCACCAGAGCCGGTACGCCGACACCTCGTCCCGAGACTGATCTGGCACCCGGGTCCTGAGACTCGACAGGCCGGGTGGCATTGATAGGAACTGGGGCGGCCTACGCTCTCCAAGGTACTCACAGACGGGGCCTCAGCGTGTCGAAGACACGCTCAGCCGATCATGTTCCTGGCGCTGGCGCTGCCGGTCGGCCGCCGGATGGATCGCGTGTTCCGGCAGGTGCGGTGTTCAGGCTCGCCGCGTCGCCAACCGGGGCGCGCGTAATCGCCCACGGAACGGAGACGACCAACGGGCAAGGCCAACTCCCAAACCACAGCTGGGACGGGAACATCAACCGTCAGGTGGGATCAGACACCCGGGAGCCCCTTGGTGGGCCTCCGCCACCGGCGTCGGTCTGCTTGGATCACCGGCATGGAAGCCACCCTCGTGATCCTGCTGGCGCTCGTCGTGGCGCTGCTCGCGGCACAGTTGTCCACCGCGACGGCTCGCCGGGACGGCACGGCGGCGCGGCTGACCGAGATCGAACGCCGACTCCAGCTGGTAATGGACCACCTCGGCGTCGTGGACGAGGGACCGGCGCTGCCCGGGGTCCGCGAGCACCTGGCCCGGGGCGAGAAGATCAAGGCCATCAAGGCGTACCGGGCGGCGACCGGCGCGGACCTGAAGACCGCCAAGGAGGCGGTGGAAGCGATGGCCGGGCACCGCTGACGAGCAGTCAGTCGGTGGCCAGGTCCGGCCGATGTTGCTTGATCCACTGCTCCACGTCGGACTTCCGCCAGACCTTGCCCTGCATCAGGTCAGCGATCGGCTCAGGGAAGTTGCGGTGACTGGTGATCACGTAAACGCGCTGCTTACTGATGTTGCCCAGCATCACGCGGATCTCGTGCGCTCCCACCAGCTCCATACGGCGGACGCTCAGTCTGCCAGCGAGTCCGGCCGGTGCTGCTTGATCCACTTTTCGACGTCGGACTTCCGCCACACCTTGCCCATGGCCAGGACGGCGATCGGCTCCGGGAAGTTCCGTTGATTGGCGATCACGGACGCGCGCTGCCGGGAGACGCCACCGAGCATCTCCCGAATCTCCGATACGCCGACAAGCTCCACACGTTGACGATGACAGCGGCACAGTCGCCATACGGCGACAACTACGGTGGCTATTGGCGTAGACAATAGAAGCCGTCACCATGGGTGCATGGCAATGCCCACTTTCGCCGTACCGGACCGTCAGCGACGGGCGGTCCGCCCGCATGTGCCGATGCGGCCGCTGTGGCTGTGCCGGGTGTGCGCCGCCGCCTGGCCGTGTCAGCCCGCGCGGCTGCTGTTAGGCATGGAGTACCGGCGGGACCGCGTAGGCCTCTCCATCTACATGGCTGGCCTCTTGTTCGACGCCACCGCCGATCTGATCAAGCTCAATCCGAACCCCGCCCCGTCCCCGACGGACCTTTTCGAGAGGTTCCTAGCCTGGACGGCCCGCCCACCCCGGTGAGACGGGCGACGGCACCCGGCGGCTGCTGAAACGGAACTGCGCGGTGTCCGGCCCGGCCACTAGCATCGCCGCCGTGACCACGGACCCGGCCCCACAGTTGAGTGGCGACTTCGACATCCATCTCACCGTCCGCCCCGGCCGGGCGGCCGGCGACCGGCTGGCGGGGTTCGCTGCCCGGTACGGGCTGAAGTTCACCGACATTCGGCTGGCTCGGGGCGCGGTGCCGGCCCAGCCGATGGTCACCGGGACGGGCTCGGGCACCCTGGCCGACCAGCGCACACGGGCCGCCGGCTGGGCGGAGGCCCTGCGCCGCGAGGGGTTCGAGGTGGTCCGCACAAAAATCGAGGCGGCGCCGTGGAACACCGGCGTCCCGGCCGGGGACGACGAGGCGCGGCGCGATCCGGCCGGTCGCTACTTCGAGCACCATCTCAAGCTGCTGCTGGATCCGGCCGAGCTGGACGGTTTGGCTGCGGCGGTCGAGCCGTACGGGGCGCACCTGTCCCGCAACGCCCGGCGTGAGCGCCCGGACGGGCGGCACGAACGGTTCGTCACCCAACGCTGTCACGGGGTGGGGCAGCGGACCGCGCGGCACCGGCTGGCCGCCCTGGTCGAGGCGGTACGCGCCCGGGGTCACGAGATCGTCAGCGTGGAGGAGGAGTACGTGGTGGCCGACGACAACGCGGCGATCGACGCCGGCTGGATCGGAGGGGGGGCATGACCCGCGACCTGTTCCGCGAACGGATCAACGCGTTCGAGGAGACGATGCGTGCCAAGCCGGCCGGTGCGGAGGGCTTCCCGGGCACCTACCAGCCGGTGACCCGGGGGCCGGGCGTTCGGCAGCGGGGCGCCTTCGACCCGGCGCTGCAGCACTTTCCGCACGGCTACGTCGCCGGGGAGCCGGACTTCGCCGACCCGGCCACCGGCGCGCGGTGGCGGGCCGCCCGCCGCACGGCGATGCACCACGTCCTGGCGGCAATCGCCGGCTCGACCTGCGGGGAGCACCTGGTACTGCGGGGCAGCGTGCTGATGCGGGCCTGGTTCGGCGACCACGCCCGGGAGCCGGGCGACCTCGACTTCGTGGTCACCCCGGCGTCCATGGCGATGGAGGGCACCGAGGGTCGGGACCTGGTCGACGGGATCGTTAACGCGGTCCGGCGGTTCCCGCCCGCGGGTGACGTCCGGGTGGACGCCGACGAGGTGTCGACGGCGGAGATCTGGACCTACGAGCGCGTGCCCGGCCGCCGCCTGGTCTTCCCCTGGTACGCCCCGGACCTTCCCCCGGGCACCGTCCAGTTGGACGCGGTCTTCAACGAGGAGCTGCCGGAACCCCCGGCCGACACGCCGGTGCCGGTCGCCGACGGCGCCGAGCCGGTGCTGGTCCGGGCGGTGAGCCCGCAGCTCTCGCTCGTCTGGAAGTTGCTGTGGCTGGCCACCGACAGCTACCCGCAGGGCAAGGATCTGTACGACGCCACCCTGCTCGCGGAGTTCACCACGGTGCCGTGGCACCGGGTGACGGAGGCGCTGATCCCGGAGCTCGGCGACCGGGCCGGCGAGTTCACCCCGGACTCGGTGCGTCACGTCCGCCCGGACTGGGACAACTTCCGCGACCAGTACCCGGGCTTCGGCGACGCCGGCGAGGAGTGGGAGCGGCGGCTGGAGGCGGCGCTGCAAAGGTCGTACGCCGGTTGAGGCCGCCGGGCGCGGTCAGCGGGGGCGGTCGCGGTCCTTGGAGGGCTGCACCCGCTTCGGCTCCCCCGGCATCTTCGGGTGGTCCGGCGGGTACGGCATGTCGCCCTGGCCGGCGGACGCGTCCCGCTCGGCCCACTCCAGCAGCGGGGTGAGGTCGAACGGGGCGTCGTCGATGCCGGCGTGCGGGTCGCCCCGCTCGGTGAGCCGGGCGGGCACGCTGCGCAGGTCGAAGTCGTCCGGGTCGACGTCGGGCAGCTCGTCCCAGGTGACCGGGGTGGAGACGGTGGCCCGGGCGTTGGCGCGCAGCGAGTAGGCGCAGGCGATGGTGCGGTCCCGGGCCATCTGGTTGTAGTCGACGAACACCCGCCGGCCCCGCTCCTCCTTCCACCAGGCGGTGGTGACCAGGTCGGGGCGGCGGCGCTCCAGCTCTCGGGCGAGCGCGATGGTGGCCCGGCGCACCTCGGTGAACGTCCAACGGGGCTCGATGCGCAGGTAGACGTGCACGCCCCGGCCGCCCGAGGTCTTCGGCCAGCCGGTCGCACCCAGCTCGGCCAGGAGCGCGCGCACCTCGCCGGCCGCGGTCGCCGCGTCGGCGAAGTCGGTGCCGGGCTGCGGGTCGAGGTCGATGCGCAGCTCGTCGGGGCGGTCGACGTCGGCGGCCCGCACCGGCCACGGGTGGAAGACGATGGTGCCCATCTGGGCGGCCCAGGCCACGTGGGCGAGGTCGGCCGGGCAGAGTTCGTCGGCGCTGCGCCCACTGGGGAAGCTGATCTTCGCCGTGCGCACCCACGGCGGGACTCCCCGGGTGGGCACCCGCTTCTGGAAGAACATCTCCCCCTCGATGCCCTCGGGGAAGCGCTGGAGCGTGGTGGGGCGGTCCCGCAGGGCGCGCATGATCCCGTCGCCGACCGCCAGGTAGTAGTGGAAGACGTCCGCCTTGGTGAAGCCGCGGTCGGGGAAGATCACCCGGTCGGGGCTGCTCAGCCGGACGGTGTGCCCGGCGACCTCGATCTCGGTCACCGTCGCCTTCGAGGAGCCGCCCATTCCGCGACCATATGCGACGCCCCCGACATCCGGCGTACCGTTGGCGGGTGAGTCTTGACAAGAACGAGCTGCCCCGCACCGAGGAAGAGTGGCGGGTCCGGTTGAGCCCGCAGGAGTTCCGGGTGCTGCGCGAGGCCGGCACCGAGCCACCGTGGACGGGCGAGTACGTCGACACGAAGACCCCCGGCGTCTACCACTGCCGGGCCTGCGGCCTGGAACTCTTCTCCAGCGACACCAAGTTCGACTCGCACTGCGGCTGGCCGAGCTTCGACGACGCCATCCCCGGTCGGGTCAAGGAGATCGAGGACCGGACCCTGGGCCACAGCCGCACCGAGATCCGCTGCGCGCGCTGCGACAGCCACCTCGGGCACGTCTTCCACGGCGAGCACTTCACCCCAAAGGACACCCGGCACTGCGTCAACTCGCTGTCGATCCGGCTGGAACCGCGCGCCGACGCCTGACCCACCGGGCACCGGCGAGACCGTGTCGGCGGCCCGGGCCGGCTGATCGACTCCGTGTCGGCGAGGTGGCGGTGTCCCGGTCGCGCTCATACCGCCGTTCGGGCGACATGGAGTCGATCGACGACCGCGTGACCGGGCTCGTGTGGGTGGCGTGGCTACCGGCCGGCAGGCCCCGTCAGGAGCCGCACCTCGGCGGTACGGGACTGCTCGACCCGCCGGGCCAGCTCGCGTACCCGTGGGCTGGTCGCGATGGCCACGTGCGCCCGGGCCAGGTCGGCGGCCTCCTGCTGGTGGCTGCCGAGCAACCGCCGCAGGACGGCGTCCAACTGGCCGGCCGGGGCGTCGCGCAGGCGGTCGAGGTCCGCCGGGGCAGCCAGGTGCCCGGTGTGGTCGTGCCGCCCGGCGGTCGCGGCCGGACCGGCGTCGCGCAGCCAGGCGCGCATGGTGGTCAGCTCGTCGGCCTCGGTCACCTCGATGGCGGCGACCAGGGTGCGCAGCTCGGGGTCGGTCACCCGGTCGCGCCCCAGCCGCACCATCTCCAGCGTCTGCTCGGTGTGGGCCACCATCATCGTCAGGTACACCACGTCGAGGGTGCCGAGCGCGGTGTCCGTCGGGCCCGCGGTCGCGGGGCGGGTCACCTGCGGGGTCGGGGCGTCGGCGCAGCCGGCGGCCGGCAGCGGGGCGGCGAGCGCGAGCAGCACCGCCGCGCGGGCCACGCCACGCCTGGCCGGGTGGCGCCGAGGGGCGGATGCGGCCCGCACCGGCACGGGCCGTACCCGTCCGGTCAGACCTGCAACCACAGTGCCGGCACGTTCGGCGGTTCCCAGCCCGGGATCGCGGTGTGCGCCTGCCGGCACCGGTAGGTCAGCCCGTTGTAGGTGACCTGGTCACCCACCTGGTAGGCGCGACCTGCGGTCCAGCTGCCGCTCGGGGCGGGCGGGGTGGTGGGAGCCGGCGGGGTCGGGGTGGGCGAGCTGGTGGGGGTCGGCGTCGGGCTGGGGGCCGGACCGCCGCCGCCACCGATCTGCACGTCCACGCAGGAGTAGAACGCGTTGGCGGTGTCCGCGATGTTCCACACCGCGAGGATCTTCTGCCGGCCGGAGAAGCCGCCGAGGTTCACGGTGTGCGACACGGTGGCGCCGGGCTGCTGACCGCCCCCGTTGAAGACGCCCACCCGGGTGCCGCCAATGAAGTACTCCCAGTTGCTGGTGGCGTGCCGGGCGGTGTTGACCCAGGTGAACGTCACCGAGCTGCCGACCGAGGTGGCCGGCCAACCCCGGCTGTCGTCGTTCAGGACGGCGAACTGGGCGATGTTGGCGTGGCAGTTGCGCAGCCCCTTCGGGCCCTCGACGCTCTGCGGCTCGTACTTGATCTGCCCGCAGTCGGGCACCCGGTTCTGCGCGCAGAGCGCCTGGCGGCTGGGTGGTCCGGAGACGTAGCCGTGCGCCTGGGCGGGGGCGGCCACGGCGAGCGAGGACACGACGGCGCCCGCCGCCAGGACCGGGACGGTGACTCTTCGACGCATGATGGCAACTCCTCGGCTTCGGCCTGCTGAAGGTGCCATCAACATAATTTAAACCTTGTTAACAGTAAAGACTCCTGTCGATAAAACCATCGACAGTCATGATGCTCTTACCCTCCGCTCAGAGCAGCAGGAGGCTGCCCTTCTCGTCGACCCGGTCGGCGGAGTCGTCGTCCAGCCAGACGCCCCCGCTGGCGAGGTACCGGAAGCGGTACTCGCCGGGGGCGAGCTTCACGGTCACCGTCCGGGTGCCGTCGCGGCGGGCGACCAGTTCGTGCCGGCCGGGCTCCCAGCCGTTGAAGCAGCCAACGACGCTGACCGGGCCGGGCGGGGTGTCCCAGGGCAGGCAGAAGGTGACCCGGGTCTGGTTGCCGAAGAGCTTGTTGCGCTTGATCACGTGGTCCTCCGGGGTCGAGGCGGTTCACCAGGCCCAACGCGCGACACGCCGGGGGCGAAACGCCGCCCGGCCGGATCCACTCGCGGCATTTCGCCCCCAACGGCCCCGCCCTGGCGCACCCTGAAGTGACATGTCCTAATTCGGGGGGTTTTCGATCGTGGCTACCTGTGAGGTCTGCGGCAACGAGTACTGGATGACGTTCGAGGTGCGCACGGTCAGCGGTGATACGCACACCTTCGACTGCTTCGAGTGCGCGGCGCAGAAGCTGGCGCCGATCTGCGAGCACTGTGAGGTCAAGATCCTCGGCCACGGCGTGGAGGTCGGCGGCCGGTTCTTCTGCTGCGCGCACTGCGCCCGCGCCGTGGAGGCCCAGGGCGCCGAGATCCGCGACGCGGTCGGCGCCCGCCCGGCCTGACCGCGCGCCCCGGCCCGCACCGGGCCGGGGCTCTCCGGGGTACGCGCCACGGCGCGGCCTACCATCGCGGGATGCCGCCGCAGACCACCCAGGTCCGGGTCGCCGCCTTCGCCGACCTGGACGCCCGCACCTTCCACGACCTGCTCCGGCTGCGCATCGACGTGTTCGTGGTGGAGCAGCACTGCCCGTACGCGGAGCTGGACGGCCGGGACGTCGAGCCCGGCACCCGGCACCTCTGGCTGGAGCGCGACGGCGCCGTGCTGGCGTACCTGCGGATTCTGGCCGACCCGGACGGCTCGGCGCGGATCGGCCGGGTGGTGGTGGCGCCGGCGGCGCGCGGCGGCGGGCACGCCGGCCGGCTGATGACCGAGGCGCTGCGGCTGGTCGGCGACCGGCCGTGCGTGCTGGAGGCGCAGTCCTACCTGGTCGACTTCTACACGCGGCACGGCTTCGCGGTGACCGGCCCGGAATACGTCGAGGACGGCATCCCGCATGTCCCGATGCGGCGGCAGAGCCGACCCGGCCACCCGGGAGACATTGACGGATAGCGTTTTTCCGTGGGAGCCTGCGGGGCAGAGCCGTCGCGGGAGCCACGCAGGGGTTCGGGAGGGGGCAACTCCCGGCCGTCCGGGCGTCGTCGACCGACACTCCAGACCCCGGAGGCTCCATGTCCGTCCTGCTACGCAGACGCCCCACCCCACTGGTGGCGGCGCTGCTCACCGTCTGCGCGATCGTCGCGCTGCTGCTCACCACCGCCCTGGCCCGGTCCGCCTCCGCCCACGGATCGGTGGTGGACCCGGCGTCGCGCAACTACGGCTGCTGGCAACGCTGGGGCAGCGACTTCCAGAACCCGAAGATGGCCACCGAGGACCCGATGTGCTGGCAGGCCTGGCAGGCCGACCCGAACGCAATGTGGAACTGGAACGGCCTGTTCCGCGAGGGCGTCGCCGGCAACCACCAGGGCGCCATCCCGGACGGCCAGCTGTGCAGCGCCGGGCACACCGCCAGCGGCCGCTACAACGCGCTCGACGCGGTCGGCGCCTGGAAGACCGTGCCGACCACGACCAACTTCAGGATCAAGCTGTACGACCAGGCCAGCCACGGGGCCGACTACATCCGGGTGTACGTGACGAAGCAGGGCTTCAACGCCCTGACCACGCCGCTGGCCTGGAGCGACCTGGAACTGGTCGGCCAGATCGGCAACACCCCGGCGGCCCAGTGGACCCCGGAATCCCAGGGCGTGTCGATCCAGGTGCCGGCGAACGCGCCGGGGCGCACCGGCCGGCACATCGTCTACACGATCTGGCAGGCCAGCCACCTGGACCAGTCGTACTACCTGTGCAGCGACGTCGACTTCGGCGGCGGGCCCGGCACGCCGCCCACCACGACGCCGCCGCCCACCAGCCCGCCGCCTACCACGCCGCCGCCGACGACGCCGCCGCCGACCACGCCGCCGCCGGCCGAGGGCTGCACCGCCAGCTACCGGGTCACCGCGCAGTGGTCCGGCGGCTTCCAGGGTGAGGTGGAGGTGACGGCCGGCGCCACCGCGGTCAAGGGCTGGACCGTGACCTGGACGTTCGCCGGCGGCCAGCAGGTCAGCCAGGCGTGGAACGCGACGGTGACGAGCAACGGGTCCACCGTCACCGCCCGGAACGTCAGCTACAACGGGTCACTGGCCGCCGGGGCGAAGACGTCCTTCGGCTTCCTCGGCTCCGGCAGCGGGGCGAACCCGACCCCGACCTGCACCGCGACGCTCTGATCCGGGACGGCCGTGACCCGACAGCAGCCGGGTCACGGCCGCACCATCGTGGTCCGCCTCCACGGGGAACGCCGCCGGTCAACCACCCTGCAGCGCCCGGTTGAGCCGGGCCTCGAAGTCCTCCGGCAGCGTGCCGTCCCCCTCCAGGGCGGTCCGGACGCCCTCCCGGAACACCCGGCTGAACTGGAAGTAGTGCGGCACCCGGGGCCGTACCCGGGCCTCCCGGACCGCCTCGCCGAGCAGCGCGAGGTACGGGAACCGCTGCCGCAGCGCCGCGTCGGCGTAGACGTCCGTCCGGGTCGGCGCGAAGCCACCCACCGTGAACAGGGTGCGCTGGGCCTCCTCCCGGGTCAGGAACTCGATCAGCGCCTGGGCGGCGCGCGGCTGCCGGCTCTGCTTGGCGATGGCGAGGTTCTGGCCGCCCAGCGCCGACGGGCCGGGCAGCCGGGTCACCTCGAACGGCACCCGGGGACCCGGCGTTTCGGTGGCGGCCAGCGACCGGTAGTTGACCGGCCAGTTGCGCATGAACAGCGCCCGGCCCTCCTGGAAGTCCCGCAGGCTGCGCGCCTCGTCGCCGGGGACGGTGAAGGCGTCCCCCACCAGCAGGCCGGCGCGCCGGGCCGCGGCGACGTCCCGCAGCCGGCGTTCCCACCGCTCCCGCTGGAAGACCACCCGGTTCTCGGTCTCGTCGACGAGCCGGTCGACGCCGCCGGCCCAGAGCAGTTCCATCCCGTTGACGGTCAGCCCCTCGTACGGGCCGAACTGCCCGACGTACCCGGCGGCGGGCCGCTGCGTCGCGCCGCCCGCACCGGTCAGCGCCGCGCTGCGGTCGAGGATGGCGTCCCAGTCGAAGCGGGGCGCCTCGCCCGGGGCGGCCGGCGCCGCGCCGGTGACCAGGTCCGACCGGTAGAAGAGCAGGCCCGCGTCGGTGTTGAAGGGCAGCGCCCAGAGCGAGCCCCGGTAGCGGCAGCTGTCCAGCACCTCCGGCACGAACGCGTCGAGGTGCCCGGGGGCCAGCCGCGCCTCGTCGATCGGGCGCAGGTGGCCGGCGGCGGCGAACTCCGCGGTGAAGGTGACGTCGAGGTTGTAGATGTCCACGGCGTCGTCCGGGTCGTCGCCGCCGCCCGCCGCCTGTGCCTGGGCGATCGCCACCATCTCGCTGTGCTGCTGGTCGGTGGTGACCGGCGCCTCCCGGATCCGGGCCGGGCTCTGCGGGTGCAGCACGTTCCAGAGCTTGACCAGCTCCTCCCGCGGCCCGCCGGAGCTGGTGTCCTTGCCGCTGAGGATCACCAGTTCGCCGCGCTCCAGCGGCTCCTCCCGGGTGGCGACGTACCAGCCCAGCGTGGCGACGACACCGACCACCGTGCCGACGGCCACCCCGAGCAGGAACGACGCCGGCACCCGGCGCCGGCGGGGCGGAATCCTGGACGCACCGTGCGGCTTCCGGTCGGTCACTGGCCGGCTCCCTTCTCCCAGAGTTGACGGAACAGCCCGGTCAGCGCCCGGTCCACGGTGCTCGCCTCGGCCTGCAGGCACTGCCCGCCGCTGGCCCGGGCGGTCTGCCGCAGGGTGCGGGTCCGCACCCGGTCGTCGCAGCTCGCCTCGCCGACGGCGATCACGTAGAGGCGTACCGGGGGGTCGCCCTCGACCCGGGGCACCAGGCCGCCGCTGGCGGTGTCCCGCCCGTCGGTGAGCACCACGACGGCCCGCAGGTGGTCGTCGCCGCCGCCCCGCCGGCGCACCTCGCCGATCGCGGCGTCGATCGTCCGGTACAGCGGCGTGTCCCCCGCCGGCACGATCCGCCGCAGCCGGGCGACCAGCGCCTCGTCCCGCGCCCGGTCGGCCCGCCCGACCTCCCGCAGCCGCCCGGCGTCACCCCGGTAGGCGGTGGAGAACGCCCACACCCCGACCTCGTCCCGGCCACCGAGGCGGCGCAGCGAGGCGGCGATGCCGTCCACCGCCACGTCGTACCGGGTGCCCCGGCCCGCCTCCGCCAGCATCGAGCCGGACATGTCCAGCGCCAGCAGCACCCGGGCCGGTCGCCGGGCCTCGCGGTAGCGCTGGTCGGCGGTGTTCAGGGCGAGCGCGTCGGAGCCGTCGACAAGTTCCCACTGCGGGTTGTCCAGCAACCAGCCCGGCAGCACGCCGTTCTCCTCGGTCAGCGCCGGGCCGGTCCCGTCCCGGCCGGGCACCCGGAAGCCCCGGGCCAGCAGCTCGTCCCGCCCCGGCCCGGTCAACCAGCGGCGCAGGTCGTCGGCGGCGGCCCGGGCGGCGGGGCTCTGCACGGAGTCCGGCCAGCGCAGCAGGACCAGGCGGTGGTCCACGCCCGGGGTCAGCTCCGGATAGAAGGCCACCAGCGCCCGGCCGGGCGCGGGACGGCCGCGCTCGACGCAGCCGTCGCCGAGCCGCTCGCCGAGGTTGAACTGGACCAGCGCCTGCTCGGTGGTGACCACCGCCGGCGGCGCCGGGGCGGCCGGGTCGGCGGCGAGCTGCCGCTGCCGGCACAGCACGGCGGCGAGGCTGCCCAGCGGGAAGCCGCGCTCGTCCTGGGCGGCCTCCAGGCGCTGCTCGACCTGCTGGCGGATCCACGCCGTGTCGGGCGCGCCGTCGTACAGCGCCACGTCGACCATCCGGGCCTCGGCGGACACCGCCGGATCGGGGCGGACGACCTGCCACCCGGTGCCGGTCACCCGCCGGCCCGAGGCGGCGACCGTCGGGGCCTCCCCCGGGCTTCGGCTGGCCTTGGCGAACAGCTCCGGCCAGGACAGCGAACGCTGCCGGTCGGCGTCGTCGCGGACGGGGTCGACGAGGGCGCGCGGCACCGCCAGCACCAGCGGCGAGCGGGCCACCGTCAGGTAGTCCCGGACGGTGGTCAGGTTCAGCTCCTGCTGCGACGGCATCTCGGCGCCCGGCAACCAGGCGTCCGGGCGCGGCCCGACGTCGGCCGGGTACCAGCCCGGCGTCCCCGGGTCCCCCTCGGTCGCCAGCCGGCCGGCGGACTCCGACCAGCCGATCTGGAGACCCTGCGCCACCTCGCGCGGCGCGGCGGGGTAGACGAAGACGTTGGTCGTCCGGCAGCCCCCGGCGCGGGCCGCGGTCCACGACTCGTACGCGGCGGCCACCGCCTGGTAGGTCACCAGGTCGTCCGGGGCGGCGGCGACCCGCAGCTCGACCGGCCCGGCGCAGCCGTCCAGCGGCTCGGGCACGGCGGCGAGGCCGACCGCCAGCAGCGCCACCACCAGCGCCGCCACCCGGGCCCGGATGCGCGGCGACCAGCGGGCGGCGGCCGGGGCGGGACCGGTGCGCCACCGGCTGAACGGCTGCCGCCAGCGGGGCAGCACCCGGGGCCGGCCGTACTGGTCGGGCACCGGCAGCCGGCGGATCGGGATCATGAAGGCGGCCGGGCGGGCCGGTTGCGGCCGGACCACCTGGTCGACCGCGACGATCATGCCGATGACGCAGCGCAGCCGGCTGTCCCACACCGGCGCGCCGGAGAAACCCGGCTCGATCTGGTAGCCGGAGTCGCTGCGGTTGGCGAGCTGGATCCAGCCGCCGCCGATCGGCCCGACCACCCACCCCTCGAACCAGCGGCCCTCGGGCAGCGCGCGGGGGAAGCCGAAGACCCGGCAGACCCGGTCCCGGGTGCCGGCCTGGCCGGGGCGGGCCAGCCGGACCGGCCGGGCCCCGACCGGCGCCGGCGCGACGAGCTGGAGGACGGCGTAGTCGCCCGACCCGTCCGGCCGCCCCGGCTGCCAGTGCTGCGGCAGGACCAGCGCGGCGAGGCGGCGGCCCGGCGCCACCAGGGGGAAGCTCACCGACACCACGACGGCGTCGGCCGGCCCGGGCGCCACCGCCTCCGGGCCCAGTACCGCCTGCACGACGTGGGCGCAGGTCAGCAGGCGGGCGGAGTCGATCAGGAAGGCCGCGCCGACGACGTTCCCGGCCCGGTCGTGCACGGCCGCCACCGCGAGCGTCGCCTCGCCGGGCACCGGGCTTGAGGGCCGCTGCGGTGGACGCCCCGTCGCGCCGGGCATCACGCGGTGGTCCGGCGCCGCCGGCTCAGGCGGCGGGGTCGGCGCGGTTCCATTCGAGCTGCACCTTGAGGTTGGCTTCCGAGGTGCCGCTGGCCACGACGAGCCCGCCCTTGGCCGCCAGCTTCACGCCGAACTCCACGCAGACCCGGTCCGGCGGCACGGCGGCGTCGCGCAGGTTGCGCAGCACGGCGTCGGTCACCGGCCGCAGCTGGGCCAGGGCGGACTCCAGCGTCTGGTGCGCCCGCGCCACCACCTCGCCGGCCCGGCCGACCGGGACCACGCCCTCCTCGTCGCCGACCTCGACCCGGACCGCGCCACCGCCGTCCAGCGGGAACTCGACGAGCTGCGACACCGGGCCTCCAGACGGATCCGCACGGCAGCGACAGCTACCGTGATGGATCTGACACGTTACCGGGGGTACGCAATCCCGGCGAGCCCGTCACACCAGGCAGTTGACGATGTCGGCGACGGAGCGGCGCCGACCGGTGTAGAACGGGACCTCCTCGCGGACGTGCCGACGGGCGCCGGAGCCGCGCAGGTCGCGCATCAGGTCGACGATCCGGTGCAGCTCGTCGGCCTCGAAGGCGAGCATCCACTCGTAGTCGCCAAGGGCGAACGAGGCGACCGTGTTGGCCCGGACGTCCGGGTAGCCGCGCGCCATCTTGCCGTGCTCGGCCAGCATCTCGCGCCGCTCGGCGTCGGGCAGCAGGTACCACTCGTACGAGCGGACGAACGGGTAGACGCAGAGGTAGGGGCGGGGCTCCTCGTTGGCGAGGAACGCCGGGATGTGGCTCTTGTTGAACTCCGCCGGCCGGTGCAGGGCCATCTGCGACCACACCGGGGTGAGCGCCCGACCCAGGGTGGTCCGGCGGAAGCGAAGGTAGGCGTCCTGGAGGGCGTCGCTGGAGGAGGAGTGCCACCAGATCAGCAGGTCGGCGTCGGCGCGCAGGCCGGCCACGTCGTACAGGCCGCGGACCACGACGTCCTTGCCGGCCAGCTCCTCGAAGAGCGCCTCGACCTCGCCGGTGACGTTCTCCCGCAGGGACGGCAGCGGGCTGGTCGCCCGGAACACCGACCACATGGTGTAGCGGATGCTCGCGTTGAGCTCCTTGAGCCGCGCCGCGTTGGTCTGCTCGGTCATGAACCCGATCCTCCCAGTGCTTCGATGATCTCTCCGGCCGCCGTCTCGCCGGAGCGGACGCAGACCGGAATGCCGACCCCGTCGAGGCCGGCGCCGGCCAGGACCAGCGTCGGGTGGGCCGCGCGCAGCGCCGTCCGGGCGGCGGTGACCCGGTCGCCGTGACCCGGGGCGTACTGCGGCAGCGCCCCGCCCCAGCGCTGCACGTGGCTGGCGAGCGGCGCGGGCAGCGCCACCCCGAGCACGCCGGACAGCTCCCGGTGCACGGTGGCCACCAGCTCGGGGTCCGCCAGGTGCAGGGACGTCTCGTCGCCGTACCGGCCCACGGAGGCGCGGACCAGGGCGATCCCGTCCGGCCGGGCCAGGTGCCCCCACTTGGTGGTGAAGAACGTGGACGCCTTGATCAGCAGGCCCTCGGTGGCCGGCACCAGGAAGCCGGAGAGCGCCGGCAGCTCCGGGTCGGGCAGGGCCAGGGTGACCAGCGCGACGCTGGCGTAGTCGAGCCCGCCGATCGTCGTGGCCACCTCGGGGGTGACGGGGGCGAGCAGCCGGGCGGCGGGCCGGGCCGGCAGGGCGAGCACCACCGCGTCCGCCTCGACCAGCTCCGGGTCGCGGGTCGGGCCGACGGTCAGCCGCCAACCTTCCGCGGTGGGCGTCAGCTCGCGGACCGCGGCCTGGAGCCGGATGGCCGCGCCGCTGGCCGTCGCCGCGGCCTCGACCAGCGTGGAGAGCCCGCCGGCCAGGGTGCCGAAGACCGGCGCGCCCGGCGCGCGCGGCGCGGCGGCCTGGGCGGCGCGGACCGCCCCGGTGAGGGTGTGCTCGACGCGGGCCGCGCGGGCCAGCGCCGGCATCGTGGTGACCAGCGACAGGTCGTCGGCCCGGCCGGCGTAGACGCCGCCGAGCATCGGGTCGACCAGCCGGTCCACCACCTGGTCCCCGAGGCGGGCCCGGACCAGCGTCCCGACCGCGACGTCCTCGTCCGGCCCGAGCAGCGGCCGGCCGCCGTCGCGGTCGGCGTCCGCCGCCGGCCGGGCGACCGTCGCCACCCGCTCCCGTTCCCCGGGTACGCCCACCAGCGTGCCGCCCGGCACCGGGCGCAGCCCGCCGTCGACGGCGAGCGCGGCCTGCCCCACGGTGGGGTGGACGATCCTCTCGGCCAGGCCGAGCCGGCGGATCAGCGTGACGGCGGCGGAATCCCCGCCGGCCGGGTCGCGCATCAGGAACGACTCGGCGCCGAACTCGACGGGCCGCCCGGCCAGCTCACCGGTGCGCAGCTTGCCGCCGAGCGCGCCGGACTGCTCGTACACGGTGATCTCGGTGCCGGCGGGGGCACGGTCGCGCAACCGGACGGCGGCGGCCAGCCCGGCGATCCCGCCGCCGACCACCGCCACCCGCCACGGCCGCGACACGACGCCTCAGCCCCGCTCGGCCCGGCGCGCGGACACCTCGTGCACCAGCGCGACCACCCGGGTCAGCACCTCGGGGTCGGTCTCCGGCAGCACGCCGTGGCCGAGGTTGAACACGTGGCCAGGGGCCGCGCGGCCCTGCTCCACGATCCGCCGGACCTCGGTCTCCACCACCGACCAGGGGGCGAGCAGCACCGTGGGGTCGAGGTTGCCCTGCACCGCCCGGTCCGGGCCGATCCGGCGGGTGGCGACGTCCAGCGGGGTACGCCAGTCCACGCCGACCACGTCGGCGCCGGCCTCGCTCATCGCGCCGAGCAGTTCGGCGGTGCCCACCCCGAAGTGGATCCGGGGCACGCCGGCGTCGGCCAGCCCGGACAGCACGGTCGTCGAGTGCGGCAGCACGTAACGGCGGTAGTCGGCCTCGGAGAGCGCGCCGGCCCAGGAGTCGAAGAGCTGCACCGCGGAGACCCCGGCCTCGATCTGCACCCGCAGGAAGGACAGCGTCACCTCGGCCAGGCGGGCGCAGAGCGCGTGCCACAGCTCCGGCTGGCCGTACATCAGGGCCTTGGTCTTGGCGTGGGTCCGCGACGGGCCGCCCTCGACCAGGTAGCTGGCGAGGGTGAACGGCGCGCCGGCGAACCCGATCAGCGGGGTGGCGCCCAGCTCGGCCACGAGCAGCCGGACCGCCTCGTCCACGTAGGACACGTCGTCGCGGCCGATCAGGCGGATCCGCTCGACGTCCTCGGCCGTGCGCACCGGCTCGGCCACCACCGGCCCGGTGCCCGGAACGATGTCCAGGTCGACCCCGGCCGCGGCGACCGGCACCACGATGTCGCTGAACAGGATCGCCGCGTCCACCCCGTGCCGGCGCACCGGCTGGAGGGTGATCTCGGCGACCAGGTCCGGACGGCGGCAGGACTCCAGCATCCCCACGTTGGCCCGGATCTCCCGGTACTCCGGCAGCGACCGGCCGGCCTGGCGCATGAACCAGACCGGGGTGTGCGGGACGGGCTCGCGGCGGCAGGCCCGGACGAAGGGCGAGTCGGCCGGTCCGCCGGGGCGGGGTTCTCCGTCTCGGGCGGCAGTGCCCGTGGTGTCGGTGGTCATCGCGGCAATCGTGCCACGCGCGGGGAGGACCCCAGCGGGCAGCGCCGGCTTTTGTGACCCGCGTCCGCCGGGCCCTCCGGCCCTGGTGCGGACGGGCGGAACCGTGCCGCCGGGTCCGCCGCGCCGCACCGCTGCGGCCCCCCACCGCGGTCCCGGCGTTCGGCGCGCCGTCCGCGCGGGCGGGCGGAGCGCGGCATAGGCTGCCGGTCATGGCCCCCCCGATCGCGCTCCCGGAGACCTTCGCCCGCGCGGTCGCCGGGCTGCGGTCGGTGACCCCTCGGGCGGAGATCGCGCTGGAGGAGGTCGGCGCCCCCCAGCGGCTCGCCCCGTACGCCTTCGCGCTCTCCGCCGCCGTGCTGCGCGACGAGGACGAGGTGGCCACCGGGCGGCTGATCCTGCTGCACGAACCGGCCGGTCACGAGGCGTGGCAGGGCACCCTGCGGCTGGTCACCTACGTCACCGCGGAGCTGGAGGTCGACCTGGCCGCCGACCCGCTGCTGCCCGGGGTGGGCTGGACCTGGCTGATCGACGCCCTGGAGGCGCACGACGCGCGCTACCGGGCGGCCGGCGGCACCGTCACCCAGACCATGTCGACCCGGTTCGGCGAGCTGGCCGGCCCGCCCGCCGCCGGGGACGTCGAGATCCGGGCCTCCTGGACGCCGCTCGGCGACGACCTGGCCCCGCACCTGGAGGCGTGGTGCGCGCTGCTCGCCTCGACGGCGGGGCTGCCGCCGCCGGGGGTGACCGCGCTCTCCGAGCGCCGCTCGGCCGGCGCCGCCTGAACCGGGGCGGCACCGGCGCCCGCTTCCACCGGCACGCTGCCCACGGGACGTACCTGCGCGAACGCGCTTTCTCTCCCCCGTTGTCCGACTGCGCCGTGACACCTGCCGGCCGCTTCACCGACACACGCCGGACCGGCTGCACACACCGGATCGCGCGGCGCACTAGGGTTGTCAGGTGACCGACGAACCACCCCTGCGCCGTCGGGCCGCCGAAAGCCGTACGGGAGACGACCAGCCCTCGGCCGCGCCGGAGCCGGAGGACGTGGGGACCGACCAGCCCGACGGCGGCCCCGTTCCGCTGACCGCTCCCCGCGACGGCACGCCCCAACCGGTGGCCACCCCGAGCGAACTCGACGAGATCGTGGCCCGCTTTGCCGCGGGCCACGGCCCGGTGGCCCTGGACGCCGAACGCGCCTCCGGCTACCGCTACAGCCAGCGCGCCTACCTGGTGCAGCTGCGCCGGGAGGGCGCCGGGACAGCGTTGATCGACCCGCTGCCGCTGCCCGACCTGACCGCGCTCGACGAGGCAATCGGCGGGGCGGAGTGGGTGCTGCACGCCGCCAGCCAGGACCTGGCCTGCCTGGCCGAGGTGGGGCTGCGCCCGCGCCGGCTCTTCGACACCGAGCTGGCCGCCCGGCTGGCCAACTTCGAGCGGGTCGGCCTGGCCGCCCTCACCGAGCAGCTGCTCGGCTACACGCTGGAGAAGCACCACTCGGCGGCCGACTGGTCCAGCCGGCCGCTGCCCGAGTCCTGGCTGACCTACGCTGCCCTGGACGTGGAGATGCTGGTCGACCTCCGCGACGCCCTGGACGAGGAGCTGAAGCGGCAGGGCAAGTCGGAGTGGGCGGCGGAGGAGTTCGCCGCGCTGATCCGCAACGGCGCCCGCCCGCCCCGGGTCCGCGCCGAGCCGTGGCGGCGCACCTCCGGCATCCACCGGGTACGGGGAGCGCGCGCCCAGGCCCGGGTCCGCTCCCTGTGGTACGCCCGGGACCAGATCGCCGCCCGGCGGGACGCCGCCCCGGGTCGGGTGCTGCCGGACTCGGCGATCGTCGCCGCCGCCGAGCTGGACCCGAAGGACGAGAGGACGCTGCTGACCCTGCCCGGGTTCGGCGGCCGTTCGGTGCGCCGGCTGGCCCGCACCTGGCTGGCGGCGCTGGACGATGCCCGGCAACTGCCGGACGACGCGCTGCCGGTCACCCCGGCGGTCGAGGGTCCGCCGCCGCCGCACCGCTGGGCGGAGCGGGACCCGGTGGCCGCCGGCCGGCTGGCCCGCTGCCGGGAGGTGGTGGTCCGGGTGGCCGCGGAGCACAACCTGCCCGCGGAGAACCTGATCGCCCCCGACTCCGTACGCCGCCTGGCCTGGCTACCCCCGGACGAGATCACCGAAGCCACCGTCGCCGAGATCCTGCGCGGCTACGGCGCCCGCGAGTGGCAGCTCACCCTGCTGGTCCCCGCCCTCACCGAGGCCCTCCCCACCCCCTCCCTTCATTGATCATGAAGTTGTCGCCCCGACACGCCGAGTGCAGGGGCGACAACTTCATGATCGACGGAACCCGGGCGGCGGTGCCCGGGTGTGGGGTGGGCCACATGGGGGGTGCTGTCGGGGTTGGTTACTGGCGAGTAGCATCCGGGGGAACATGCCCGTGTCGGCTAGGAGGCTCAAGTGCCCCGTGAAGTTCGGGATGTCGTCTTCGTCGACGGCGTCCGTACCCCGTTCGGCAAGGCGGGTGGCATGTACGCCAACACCCGCGCCGACGACCTGGTGATCCGCTGCATCCGTGAACTGCTGCGCCGGAACCCGCAGCTGCCGCCGGAGCGGGTCGAGGAAGTCGCCATCGCCGCCACGACCCAGATCGGCGACCAGGGCCTGACCATCGGCCGCACCGCCGCCCTGCTGTCCGGGCTGCCCAAGACCGTGCCCGGCTTCTCCATCGACCGGATGTGCGCCGGCGCGATGACCGCCGTCACCTCCGTCGCCGGCGGCATCGCCATGGGCGCGTACGACATCGCCATCGCCGGCGGCGTCGAGCACATGGGCCGGCACCCGATGGGTGAGGGCGTCGACCCCAACCCGCGGATCATCGCGGAGAAGCTGGTCGACCCGTCCGCCCTGGTCATGGGCGCCACCGCGGAGAACCTGCACGACCGGGCCCCGCAGATCACCAAGGAGCGCACCGACGCGTTCGGGCTCGCCTCGCAGCAGAAGACCGCCAAGGCGTACGCCAACGGCAAGCTCCAGGACGACCTGGTGCCGGTCGCGATCCGCGACGCCGACGGCGGCTGGGGCCTGGCCACCACCGACGAGGCTCCCCGGGAGACCTCGCTGGAGAAGCTCGCCACCCTGAAGACCCCGTTCCGCCCGCACGGCAAGGTCACCGCGGGCAACGCGGCCGGCCTGAACGACGGCGCCACCGCCAGCCTGCTCGCCGACGAGGCCACCGCCCGCGAGCTGGGCCTGCCGATCGCCATGCGCCTGGTGTCGTACGGCTTCGTGGGCGTCGAGCCCGAGGTGATGGGCGTCGGCCCGATCCCCTCGACGGAGAAGGCGCTGCGCATCGCCGGCCTCACCATCGACGACATCGGCCTGTTCGAGCTGAACGAGGCGTTCGCCGTGCAGGTGCTCGCCTTCCTCGACCACTTCGGCATCGCCGACGACGACCCGCGGGTCAACCCGTGGGGCGGGGCGATCGCCATCGGCCACCCGCTCGCCTCCTCGGGCGTACGGCTGATGACCCAGCTCGCCCGCCAGTTCGCCGAGCACCCCGAGGTCCGCTACGGCCTCAACGCCATGTGCATCGGCATCGGCATGGGCGGCACCGTGATCTGGGAGAACCCGCACTGGGAGGGCAACAAGTGAGCGCGCTCGCCGCACCGAACGAGGTCGTCACCAAGGCGCTGCTGCGCGCGGTACGGGTGCCGGGGCTGGACAAGCCGGCGGCCCTGATCACCCTCGACAACGGCTTCGACCACACCAAGCCGAACACCTTCGGCCCGGCCGGCCTGACCAGCCTGGACGAGGCGATCACCGCCGCGCTGGCCGCCGACCCGGCGTTCATCGCGGTCACCGGCAAGCCGTACATCTTCTGCGTCGGCGCCGACATCGTCGGCCTGCCGGCGCTGGCCGACCGCGCGCAGGCGCTGGAGATCGGCCGGCTCGGCCACCGGGTCTTCGCCCGGCTCAAGGACAGCCCGATCCCGACCTTCGCCTTCGTCAACGGCGCGGCGATGGGCGGCGGCCTGGAGCTGGCCCTGCACTGCCACTACCGGACCCTGTCCCGCGGCGCGGCGGCCCTGGCGCTGCCCGAGGTCTCGCTCGGCCTGGTGCCCGGCTGGGGCGGCACCCAGCTGCTGCCGAACCTGATCGGCATCCCGGCGGCGACCCAGGTGATCATCCAGAACCCGCTGATGCAGAACAAGATGCTCAAGCCGAAGCAGGCTGCCGAGATGGGCATCGCGGACCTGCTGCTGGAGCCGGCCGACTTCCTGGAGCGGTCCCTGGAGTGGGCCGCCGGCGTGGTCCGGGGCGAGGTCACCGTGACCCGGCCCGAGGTCGACAAGGACATGTGGGGCGGCGTGCTCTACTTCGCCCGGCAGACCCTGGACCAGCGGCTGCACGGCGCGGTCCCGGCCGCGTACAAGGCGCTGGACCTGCTGGAGACGGCGAAGGACGCCGACTTCGCCACCGGCACCGCCGCCGAGGACGAGGCGCTGGCGGACCTGGTCTTCTCCGAGGAACTGCGCAGCGGCCTGTACGCCTTCGACCTGGTGCAGCGGCGGGCCAAGCGGCCGGCCGGCGCGCCGGACAAGGGCCTGGCCCGGCCGGTCACCAAGGTGGGCATCGTCGGCGCCGGCCTGATGGCCAGCCAGCTCGCCCTGCTCTTCGCCCGCCGCCTCCAGGTGCCGGTCGTCATGACCGACCTGGACCAGGCCCGGGTGGACAAGGGCGTCGGCTACGTGCACACCCAGATCGAGAAGGCCGTCAGCAAGGGCCGGATGGACAAGGGCACCGCCGCCAAGCTGTACGGCCTGGTCAGCGGCTCGGTCGACAAGGGCGTCTTCGCCGACGCCGACTTCGTCATCGAGGCGGTCTTCGAGGACCTGAACGTCAAGAAGCAGGTCTGGGCCGAGCTGGAGAAGATCGTCAAGCCGGAGGCGGTGCTCGCCACCAACACCTCGTCGCTGTCGATCACCGCGATGGCCGAGGAGCTGGAGCACCCCGAGCGGGTCGTCGGCTTCCACTTCTTCAACCCGGTCGCGGTGCTGCCGCTGCTGGAGATCGTCCGCGGCGAGCGCACCGACGACGCCACGCTGGCCACCGCGTTCGCGGTCGGCAAGCAGCTCCGGAAGTCCTCCGTGCTGGTCTCCGACGCCCCGGCGTTCGTGGTCAACCGGCTGCTCACCCGCTTCCTCGGCACGGTCTTCGCCGCCGTCGACGCGGGCACCCCGCTGGACGTGGCGAACAGCGCGCTGGACCCGCTGGGTCTGCCGATGCGTCCGCTCGCCCTGCTCCAGCTGGTCGGGCCGGCCGTGGCGTACCACGTGGGCGGCACCCTGCACGCCGCCTTCCCGGACCGGTTCGGCGTCAGCGAGAACCTCAAGCGGATCGCCGACTCCGGCCAGCCGATCGTGGTCGACGACCAGATCAACGACGAGGTCGCCAAGCTGCTCGTGGTCGGCGACCAGCCGCTGACCGCCGAGCAGGTACGCCAGAACGCGCTGGACGCGCTGGCGCAGGAGATCCGGCTGATGCTCGACGAGGGCGTCGTCGCCGAGGCGCAGGACATCGACCTGTGCATGATCCTCGGTGCCGGTTGGCCGTTCCACCTGGGTGGCGTCACGCCGTACCTGGACCGGACCGGCACCTCCGAGAAGGTCACCGGCAAGCGGTTCCTGCCGCGCGGGGTCGCCAGCCTGCGCGGCTGATCCCTCCCGCTGCACCGCGATCGCGTCTGGGGCACCGGTGCGGGCCCACCCGGACGCCACTTGCCCGGCCCGGTCAGACTTGGACGGGCAGCGCGGCCGGTCCACGGCTCGCTAACATCACGCGTTCTCACCCTCGCCTGGAGCTGATGCATGTCCACACCGCCGGTCGACCCCTGGTCCACGCAGCCGGAGCCCGGCTCGTACCCGCCTCCGCACCAGCCACCACCGCCCCCGGGCACCGGGCCGACCCAGGCCTGGCCGCACGTGCCGCAGCAGGGCGGCCAGCCCGACGCCACCCAGCCGTACGGCCGGCCGGCCGACCCGCAGCCCACCCAGCCGTACCCCGCGTACCAGTCGGGGCAGGCGGGGGTCCAGCCGCCGGCGCAGCCGGGCGGGTACCCGGGCGTGCAGCCGGACGGCTTCGCCGGCGCCCCGGCGTACGGCCTGCCGCCGGCGCCGCCGGCGGCGAAGAAGTCCCGGCTCGGCCTGATCCTGTCGCTGGTCCTCGCCGGGTTGCTGGTGCTCTGCGCGGGCGGCGGCGGCCTGGCCTACGTGGCGCTCTCCGACGACGACCCGGACCCGAAGGCCAGCTCGAGCCCCGGCGTCTCCGCCGCCCCGACCTCGGCGGCCGCCGAGCCGAGCCCGTCCGAGGAGGAGGTTGAGCCGGCCCCGAACATCCGGCTGGTCACGCCGAAGACGCTGGCCGGCCGGCCGAAGAACACCGAGCCGCAGCTGCGCCGGATCGCCGACGAGATGGTCCGGGACATGAAGTCCGGGGTACGCAACGAGACCGGCGCGGTCGGCGCCTTCTACGGCAGCGCCGGCAAGCGCAACCTGGTCATGGTGGCCGGCGCCTCCGGCCCGGTGCTCTTCCCCGAGAAGGAGCTGGACGACGCCGTCGCCGGGCTGTCCTCGTCGCTGGCGGTCAAGAAGATGTCCACGGTCAACCCCGGCCCGCTCGGCGGCGTGGCCAAGTGCGGCGCCGGCAAGAGCTCCGGCATCGCGCTCGGGGTGTGCACCTGGGCCGACGAGGGCAGCGTCGGCCTGATCGTGATGTTCTTCTCTTCGGCGGCCAAGGCCAAGGCCGAGTTCGCCACCATCCGGGGTCAGGTCGAGAAGCGCTCCTGAGGCGGAAAGCGCAGGTCACGGTGGCCGGACGCCCCGTTCGGGCGGCACCGGCCACCGCGACCGTCGACCTCGGACCGACCGGTCGTGCCCGGTGCGGACGGGGCAGCGGGTGCCGGGCGGGCTGGCTAATATCACGCGTCCTCACCTGACGATCTGGAGCTGACCTCATGTCGCAGCCGCCGTCCGATCCCTATCAGTCGCAGCCGGGAAGCGGCGCGCCCTACGGCTCGTACCCGCCGCCGCAGCAGCCAGGCGGATACCCGGCACCGCAGCAGCCCGGCGGCTATCCCCCGCCGCAGCAGCAGTCCGGGGGCTACCCGCCGCCGCAGCAGCAGTCCGGGGGCTACCCGCCGCCGCAGCAGCAGGGCGGTTACCCGGCACCGCAGCAGCAGGGCGCCTTCCCGGCCCAGGGCGGCCAGCCGTACGGCGACCCGAGCCTGCCGCCGGCCAAGAAGAAGTCCAACGTCGGCAAGATCGTGCTGATCTCGCTCGCCGTGGTGCTGGTGCTCTGCCTGGGCGGCGCCGCGATCACGTTCTTCGCGGTCAAGGACGAGGTCAAGGAGACCGTCGACGCCAGCAAGACCCGGGTGGTCGCCCCGGCGACGCTCGCCGGTCGGGCCAAGTCGACCGACCCGGCCCTGCTCAAGGGTGCCAAGCAGCTCGAGACGGAGCTGAAGAGCTCCCTTCCGGACGCCACCAGCACGGTCGGCGCGTTCTACGGCACGGCGGCCAAGAAGAACCTGGTGATGATCGCCGCCGCCTCCGGCCTGAACACCAACCCGACCAAGACGATGGACGACACCATCGAGGGCGCCGGCCAGAGCAGCGTGCAGCTCGGCGAGATGAAGAAGGTCGACGCCGGACCGCTGGGCGGGGAGGCCAAGTGCGGCGACGCCGAGGCCGCCAACGTGCCGCTCGGTGTCTGCGTGTGGAGCGACAAGGGCAGCCTGGGCATGATCATCGTCTACTTCAAGTCGGGTGACGAGGCCGCCGCCGAACTGCCCACCATGCGCGGGCAGATCGAGCAGAAGTCCTGACCCGTACGACCTGAGGAAGGCCCCGTCCACCGAGGTGGACGGGGCCTTCGTCGGCTCAGCCGGCCGTGGCGGCCCGCTCGGCGGCGCTGCGCAGCACGCAGAACTCGTTACCTTCCGGGTCGGCCAGCACCACCCAGCCGGAGCCGTCCGGCCGGCGGTGGTCGGCGACCTGGACCGCGCCGATGCCGAGCAGGCGCTGCACCTCCTCGTCCCGGGTCCGGTCGGTGGGCTCGATGTCGAGGTGCAGGCGGTTCTTCACCACCTTCTCGTCGGGCACGGCCAGGAAGAGCACCTCCGGCCCGCCCGCGGGCAGCAGCATCGCCTCCGGGTCGCCGGGGAAGTCGTCCGGCTGGCGGGGGCACTCGAAGACCTGGGCCCAGAACCCGGCCAGGGCGTACGTGTCGCGGCAGTCGATGCCGATGTTGTGGATCCGTGCACTCACGGTGTTCCTCCGCAGTGGATGGACGCGCCCCGGGTGCGTGGAATGTCAGCGGTGAACGGGGCGGGGCGCGGCATTGATCGTGATGGACATCTCCGCACCCCCTTCCGCCCGTCGGGCCGACGCGACGATCTTGTCATCCCAGCCCGGGGCTGACAACCCCGGTCAGCCCAGCAGCGCGCCGACCAGCGCCAGCGTCCCCATCGCGCACGCGGTGGTCACCACCACCGTCTCCCGGGCCACCACCTCGGCCCGCCCGTACTCCCGGGCGAAGATGTAGGTGTTCTGGGCGGTGGGCAGCGCGGCGCAGACCACCAGGGCCAGCAGATCCGTGCCGCTGACCCCGACCAGCCGCCCGACCGACCAGGCGATCACCGGTTGGACCAGCAGCTTCAGGCCGGAGAGCAGGGCCACCTCCAGCTTCGCGCCGCCCCCGCGCGACCCACCGCCGGTCACCGGGACACCCCCGGTGACCTCGCCGTCGGTGCTGCCCGCCGCGCCGTCGACCGCCGGCACCGCACGGACTGCCACGACAGCGCCGGTGGCGGCGACACCGCCGGAGGCCGGGGGGCCGGCCGCGCGCGGTCCGGTGCTGACGGGCGGTCCGGCGTCAGGAACCGGCCGGTCGCCGGCAGGCGGCCCGGCGGCGCGCGAGCCGGCGGTGAGCGAGAGGCCGAGCGTGACCAGCGCGGTCGGCACGGCCGCGGCGCCGAGCAGGGCGAGCGGAGCGCCGATCAGCTCCGGCGGCCGCCAGTGCAGGGCCGCGCAGAGCGCGCCCAGGGCCGGCCCCGCGATCACCGGGTTGCGCAGCGGCAGGGTCAGCAGCCGCCCGGGCCGCCACGCCCGCCCGGCCGACCGGTCCAGCAGGACCAGCACCACCGGGGTGACCACCAGCACCTGGAAGAGCAGCACCCCGGTGAGGAAGGTGGCGTCGCCCAGCACCTGCAGCGCCACCGGGATGCCCAGGTTCGCCGAGTTGACGTAGCCGGCCGCCATCGCCCCGATCGTCGCCTCGCCGCCCGCCCGGCGGCGAGCCACCGCGCAGAGGAGGAACGCCAGCGCCATGGTGGCGGCGGTGCTCGCCGCGAAGGCGCCGAGTGCGGGCAGGCGCACGTCCAGCTCGGTGCGGGACAGCGCGGTGAACAGCGCGGCGGGCATCGCCAGGTGGAAGACGAAACCGCCGAGCACCCGCTCCGCCTCACCGCCCAGCAGTCCGCGTCGTCCGGTCAGCCAGCCGAGCCCGGTGAGCACCCAGATGGGTACGAAGGCGGCGAGCACCTGGGCAGCGTACGGACGCCCGGGCGGGCCGGCGTCACCGCCTCCGGTGCGGCTCCGACCGGACGGCCGGCGCGGCGCCGCCGGAGCGGGCCGGGGGCGCCGGGCACTCGACGTCGGCGGCCGGCAGCGCGACGGTAACCTCCAGGCCGCCACCGGAGCGGGCGAGCACCGTCACGGTGCCCCCGTGCGCGTCACAGACCGCCCGGACGATGGAGAGCCCCAGCCCGGAGCCGCGCGCCCCGGTCCGCTCCCGTCCGCCCCGCCGGAACGGCTCGAACAGCCCCGGCACGTCGGCCTGGTCCACCTCGAACCCGGTGTTCCCCACCACCAGCCGGGACGTCCACCCGTCGGAGTCGGTGCGCACCCAGAGCCGCCCGTGCAGGTGGTTGTAGCGGACCGCGTTCTCGATCAGGTTGCCGGCCAGCCGGTCCAGCAGCCCCGGGTCGCCGACCACCGGGGCGGGCCGCAGCGAGGTCTGCACGCGCAGCCCGATCCGCTCCACCTCCCGGGCCATCGCGGACAGCGCGTTGGCGGTGCCGGTGGCGAGGTCGCACTCGGTACGCCGGGCCAGCCGGCGGCCGGTCTGCGCCTCGCTGCGGGCCAGCACCAGCAGCGCGTCCACCAGTCCGTTGGCCCGCTCCGAGGCGTCGCGCACCACGGTGGCCATCCGGCGGTACTCGGCGGTGTCCGCCTCGTCGTCGCTGAGCGTCACGTCGATCTCGGTACGCATCACGGCCAGCGGCGTACGCAGCTCGTGCGAGGCGTTGGCCACGAAGCGTTTCTGCGACTCGAACGCGGCGGCGATCCGGTCGAGCATCGCGTCGAAGGTGCGCGCCAGCTCGGCCACCTCGTCGTCCGCCCCGGACCAGCCGATCCGCTGGTCGAGGGTGGCTTCGCCGAGCCGTTGCGCGGTGGCGGTGACCTGGTGCAGCGGGCGCAGCGCCCGGCCGGCCACCAGGTAGGCCCCGGCCACCCCGACCACGCTGATCGCCAGCAGCGCGACGAGCCCCTTCAGCAGCAGCTCCTGCGAGGCGGCGTCGACGAGCTGGCGCTGCCAGTCGGCGGCGTCCAGCGACCGGCCGTCGGCCAGCAGTACGGTGGTGCCCGGCCGCAGCTCGTCGCTCGGGCGCAGCGCGTCACGGACCAGCAGCCAGGCCAGCACCACCAGGACCGCGCCGGCGCCGACCAGCAGCACCCCGTTGAGCAGGGTCAGCCGCAGCCGCAGGGTGGGGCGCAGCCGCCGGCTCACGCGCTCACCTCGGCCGTGCGGTAGCCAGCGCCGACGACCGTCTCGATCAGTGGCGGGTCGCCGAGCTTCTTGCGCAGGGTCATCACGGTGACCCGGACGATGGTGGTGAACGGGTCGGTGTTGGCGTCCCAGACCCGCTCCAGCAGCTCCTCGCTGGAGACCACCGCGCCGCGCGCCTTGACCAGCTCGCAGAGGACGCCGAACTCCTTGTTGGTCAGGTCGACCGGGGCCCCGCCCCGGGTGACCACCCGGCGGGCCGGGTCGATCACCACGTCGCCGACCTCCAGCACCGGCGGGGCGGCCGGGGTGGCCCGCCGGCCGAGCGCCTGCACCCGGGCGACGAGTTCGTCGAAGGCGAACGGCTTGGGCAGGTAGTCGTCGGCGCCGAGGCCGAGCCCCTCCACCCGGTCGGCGACGCTGTCGCTGGCGGTCAGCATCAGCACCCGGGTCAGGGTGCCGGAGGCGGCCAGGTCGGCGCAGATCTGGTCGCCGTGCACGCCGGGCAGGTCCCGGTCGAGGACCACCACGTCGTACCGGGTGACGAAGGCGGCCTCGTGGCCGGTGTCGCCGTCGTACGCCACGTCGACCGCCATGCCGCGCTTGCGCAGCCCGCGCGCGATCGCGTCGGCGAGATTCCGCTCGTCCTCGACCACCAGCACCCGCATCCCGACCTCCTCGCCGACCTGCCCGACAACCTAGTGCCGACCGCCAAACCGACGTCACCGCCCGCCCGGGTCGTTGCAAGAAACCTCCGGGGTACGGGATGCTTTTGGCACTGATCTACAGGGGGACGGGCCGTGACCGCGACACCGACCGGGCGGGACATCGCCTACCGGGGCTTCCGCCTCGCCGTCGACGCGCGCCTCGGCACCGGCGTCGGCGTCCGGTCGCACGCCGGCGGGCTGGAGCTGACCGACCCGGTCGACCGGCGCACGCACGACGGCGGGACGTACGAGGTGGGGAGCTGGACCGCTCCCCCGGTGCCGGCCGGCTTCGCGGTCGCGGAGCTGGTGCCCTCCTGGACAGCCCGGACCCCGCCCGGCTGCTGGGTCGAGGTGGAGCTGCGCGGCTGGCACGCGGACGCCCCGACCACCGGCTGGTACACGCTGGCCCGCTGGGCGGAGGGCGAGGAGCCGGTACGCCGCACCTCGGTGCCGGGGCAGCGGGACCCCGACGCCCGGGTGGACACCGACACGCTGGTGGTCGGCGAGGCCACGGTGACCGGCTGGCAGGTCCGGGTGACCCTGCTGCGCCCGGTGGGCGCGGCGACCGGCCCGGTGCTGCGCACGGTCGGCGCGGTCGCCTCGGGACCGGCCCGCCGCCCGCCGATCGGGCCGGCGGCCGGCGCGGGTGTGGCCGGCGCGCGGGGCGTCGTGCTGGCCGTGCCCCGCTACTCCCAGCGCCGGCACGCCGTCGGGGGCGAGTCGCGCTGGGGCGGTGGCGGGGACTCCTGGTGCAGCCCCACCTGCATGTCGATGGTGCTGGCCTTCTGGGGCGCCGGGCCGCCGCCCGAGCGGTACGCCTGGGTCGAGCCGCCCGGCCCCCGCCCGGTGGTGGTGCACGCCGCCCGACACTGCTACGACCACGCGTACGACGGGGCCGGCAACTGGGCGTTCAACACCGCGTACGCCGGACTGCACGGGGTGGAGGCGTTCGTCACCCGGCTGCGCTCGCTGGCCGAGGCGGAGGCGTTCGTGGCCGCCGGCGTGCCGCTGGTGGTCTCCGCGGCGTTCCGCGCCGGTCAGGTGCCCGGGCTGGACTACGACACCCGGGGGCACCTGATGGTGCTGGTCGGCTTCACCGAGGCCGGCGACCCGGTGCTCAACGACCCGTACGCGCCGGACGACGCGTCGGTGCGCCGGATCGTGGACCGGGCGCGCTTCGAGGCGGCCTGGCAGGACGGCAGCGGCGGGGCGGCGTACGTGGTCCACCCGGCGTCGGTGCCGCTGCCCGCGCCGCCCGCCCAGCCGAACTGGTGATCAGCGGGGCGGTCGGACCCGTTCGACGCTATGGCCCACCTCGCCCGGGTCGATGACGGTCATCGGTTCAGCCGCCAGATGCCGAAGCCACCGCCACTGCGGCGACACAGCAGCAGTCGCGGGCCGGCCTGACAGTCGCCGGTCACCCCGGCGAGCACCTCGAGGACACGGGTCCGGCCGCCGGCGACGTCCAGTTCGGCGACGAACAGCCGGTCGCCGTCGGCGGGCCGTACCCCGATCGGCCGGTCCCCGGCCGGATACCGGCCGGACACCTGCCAGGTGCCCAGGTCGGTGACGGCCCGCCCGGTGGCCGTGTCGAGGACCGCGAAGGAGTCCTGTGCGCCGCTGCCCGGGCCTCTGACCAGCATCCGGCCCTCCCGCTCGATGAGCGTCTCGTGCCAGCGGGTGGCCCGCCACCGGACGTTTCCGGTGGCCCGGTCCAGCGCCCACATCCCGCCGGTCTGCCCGTACGCGCAGAGCAGCGGCCCGCAGGCGGCGAAGTAGGCGACCAGTCCCAGCCGGATCTCCCAGCGCCGGTCCAGCTCGTCCAGCCCGTACGCGGTCACCAGGGCGGCGTTGTCCCGGAGCATCAGCAGCAGTTCGTCGACCGACTGGCTCCGCTGATGGACGGGGAGTTCGCCGGGGCGGAGGTCGGCGCTGCGCAGCCGCACCCCGCTGCGGGCGTCCCAGACCTCGACCTGCCCGGAGGAGGGGCTGGCCACGATCCGGTCGACACCGTCGGGCCGGAATCGGTAGGTGGTGGCCTCCACCGGCGTCGCCACCGACCAGTCGACCCGCCCGGTGGCCGGGTCGACGGAGCTGACCCGCCCCGGCTCCGCGCTCTCGTTCTCCACCGCCAGCAACGCGTCCCCCGCGGGTGCGACGTGCCCTGGCCGCTCCCAGCGCAGCCGCCCGGTGGCCAGGTCGAACGCGAGAGCGCGGCGCGGCCCGGCCTCGACCGAGCCGCCGGTGACCAGCACCACGTCCCGGTGGACGAAGACCGCACCGTCGGTGCCGGCGGCCGGCAGCGGCGTGCGCCACAGCGGCTCCAGTGGACCGTCGCCCACCGCCGGGACGGCGTACGCGGTCAACTGCCCGCCCCGCCCGGCGGGCGCGTCCGCCGGGTCCAGCAGGAACAGCCGGTCGCCCTGGAGGAAGGCCGTGGTGGTGGACCGGGCCGGGACGGTGAAGCTGGCCGCCACCGCCACCGGGGCCGCTCCGGCCAGCGAGACCAGGGTGAGCACGAGGGCCGCCGCCACCCGCGCCGGCCGCCCGACGGTGCGCGGCGGACGCCGAGGCGGTTCCGGCGCCGACTCCTCGCGGACGTCACCCAGATCGATGAGCGCCACGCCCGACCACCCCCCGACCACTGGCTGCCGGCCGCAGCGCACCGTGTGGGACGCCCCACCGGCCCGGCGGGTGCGGCCCGTCACCGCCTGTACGATGGCCCGTCGTGGCTGTGCCGGTGGTAGATCCCTCGTTGAACCAGACGTCCGCGCCCGAGGCGGTCGAGCCCGTCGCGGCCGATCCGGCACGGCGGCCCCGTCGACGCCCGAGCCGGGCCGACGTCCTGGCCATCGGAGCCTATGTGCTGCTCGGCGTTCTCGTGTGCCTGAACTACTGGGTGGACGTGCAGCACCGGGTCTCGTCGCACCTGCCGACCGACCACAGCTGGTTCGAGTGGCTCTTCCAGCACGGCGCGTACTCGGTGCGCCACCTGGAGAACCCGCTGTTCAGCGCCCGTCAGAACGCCCCGGACGGGGTGAACATGATGGCCAACACCTCGCTGCTGGGCATGACCCTGCCGCTGGCGCCGGTCACCCTCCTCTTCGGTCCGCAGGTGACGTACGCGCTCTACCTGGGCGGCGCGCTGGCCGCGACCGCGGGCACCTCGTACTGGATGCTGTCGCGCCACCTGGTGCGCTCGCGGGCGGCGGCCTTCGTCGGCGGCGCCTTCCTCGGGTTCGCGCCGGGCATCGTGCACCACGCCAACGGGCAGCCGAACTTCGTCTCCAACTTCCTGCTGCCGGTGATCGTGGCCCGGGTGCTGCGCCTGGGCGAGCCGGGCCGGTGGCGGCGCGACGGGGTCGTGCTGGGGCTGCTGGTGGCGTACCAGATCTTCATCAACGAGGAGATGCTGCTGCTCACCGCGCTGGCCTGCCTGGTGGCGGTGCTGGCGTACGTGGTGCAGCGGCCCCGCGCGGCGCGGGCCCGGGCGGCCGGTTTCCTGGCCGCGCTCGGCCTCGGCGGCGGGCTGGCCCTGCTGCTGACCGCCTACCCGATCTGGTACCAGTTCAACGGCCCGCAGTCCTACCGTGGGTTGCAGGGTGGGGTCTTCCACAACTGGGGCGAGGACCTGATGGCCTTCGTCACCTTCGCCCGGGACACCGTGGCCGGTGACGAGGCGGTGGAGAAGACCATCGGCCTGACCGAGCAGAACACCTGGTTCGGCTGGCCGCTGGTGCTGGTGGCGCTGGTCGCCCTGGTGCTGCTCTGGCGTCGCTCGCTGCCGGCCCGGATCGCCGGCGTGCTGGTGCTGGTCTTCACCGTTGCCGCGATCGGCCCGAAGGTGCGCTTCGACGGCGTGGAGACGACGGTCGACGGCCCGTGGGCGTACATCCCGGACGACCTGCCGCTGGTGGAGATGATGATGCCGACCCGGCTGGCCCTGGTGGTGGCCGCGGCGGTCGGCGTCCTGCTCGCGCTCGCCTGGGACGCGGCAGCGGGTTACGGCCGCGCCCGGGTCCCCGCCCCCCGCGCGGCGGCCGACGACGCCGGCACGACGGCGGCGAAAGCCACGCCGGCCCGGCGCTGGGTCCGGCCGGTCGGGTACGCGGCGATCACGCTCGCCGTGCTGCCGCTGTTCCCGCGCCCGCTGCCGGCGCAGCCGATCGACCCGCCGCCGCACTTCATCACCGCCGGCGGCTGGCGCCCGTACGTCCCGGCGGGCCGGACCCTGGTGCCGGTGCCGATCCCGAGCAACGTGCACGGCCTGCCCACGCTGCGCTGGAGCGCGCTGACCGGGCACGAGTTCCCGGTGCCGGGCGGCTACTTCATCGGGCCCAACCTCGACGGTGAGGGGGTCTTCGGCGCGCCGAACCGGCCCACCAGCACCCTGATCTACGCCAGCATGGACACCGGCACCGTGCCGGCGCTGACCGAGGAGAACCGCCGCCAGGCGGTCGAGGACCTGCGCTTCTGGAAGGCCTCGGTGGTGGTGCTCGGCGCGCACCCGCGCGAGGCGGTGCTGCGCGAGCTGATGACCGGCCTGATCGGGCCGGCGCAGCGGGTCGACGACGTGTGGCTCTGGGACGTGCGCCCGCTGGTCGGCTGACCGCCCACCCGGCCCCCGAGGGCGGGGAGGGTCAGGCGGTACGGGCGGTCAGCGGCCGGACGTCCCAGACCCAGACGTCCAGCTCCCGCTTCGCCGGGCCGACCAGCTGCTCGACGGTGCGCCGCAGCGGCTCGGCGTGCTGGTGGCCGACCGGCAGCACCAGGACCGCCGCGTTCCAGTGGCGCAGCTCGTCCAGGCAGCGGCGGCGCTGCCGGTCGTCCAGCTTGGGCGTACGGCCGGTGGTGGCCACCTCGTCGAGCAGCTCGCCGATGCCGCTGGGCCGGCCGCCGAAGCGACCCGGATCGCCGGTGTTGCCGTTGCGCGGGGCGAGGAAGTAGCCGCCGGGGATCTTGAAGTCGAGGTTGGTGGAGGCCGCCCACCGCATCCCGTGCGTGTTGCCCATGCTCGGCACGGGCACCGGCACCAGCGTCTGGTCCGGGCCGACGTACTGCCGCCAGCGGTCGGCGGTGATGAAGGTCGGCACCGGCGGGCGGGAGGTCACCTTCAACGGCATCGGCACGATCGGCAGCAGCGCGAGCACCAGGGCGCCGACGGTGACCGTCTTCGCGTGCCGCCACTCGATCCCGCGCAGCGTCCACGCCCGCTGCACGGCCAGCGCCAGCAGCATGCCGATCACCACGCTGGTGATCAGGGCGAACCGGGTCGGCACCACCGCGTCGAGCAGCGGCAGCCGGACCAGCACGTCCCACGGGCCGGTGAAGAGGTCCCGGTCCCACCAGGACACCCGCTCGCCGAGCGAGAGCACGGCGAAGAAGAACCCGGTCGCGGCGAGCGCCCGGACCAGCACCTCGCGGCGCAGCCAGACCACGATGCCGACGGCGAGCAGCGACAGGCTCCAGCCGAAGAAGGCGTTCTCCTCGGAGTAGTTCGGGGCCAGGTTGACGTTCGCCCGCTCGTTGCCGCCGAAGGTCGGCGAGCCGGGGGCGAAGAAGGCGGCGATGTCGTTGCCGTAGTCGCGGACCGCGTCGCTGAGCCCGTGGTACGCCATCGGCCCGGCGAACTGGATGTAGAGCGGGTACGCCAGCAGCGCCCCGGCCAGCACCGTGCACACCGGCAGCCCCTTGGCCAGCGGGCGCCAGGCCACCGACCACAGCGCCGGGCGCTGCACCACCATCGCCGTCAGGAAGACGCCGCAGGCCAGCGCGGTGAAGAGCAGGATCTCCTCGTTGATGAACGCCTGCACGGTGACCAGCAGCGCCAGCAGCGCGCCGTCGCGCACCGGCCGGGTGGAGCGGGTCAGCACCATCACCCGCCAGACGATGAACGGCAGCAGGAACTGGGAGATGATGTTCGGGTGCCAGTTGGCGTGCGACAGCATCGCCGGTGAGAACCCGCAGAACCAGGCGCCCACCGCGGCGGCCAGCCGCCGGCGGACCAGGTGCCGGGAGAACACGTGGTACCAGGCGGCGGCGGTGCCGCCGAGACCCAGGGTGACCAGCACCACGAAGGACACGGCCGGTCCGAAGAGCAGGGTGACCGGCACCATCGGAATGCCCAGCGCCAGCACGGCCGTGTTGGCCATCAGGTTGACGCCGTCGGGGTAGTTGAACTGGTCGGTGAAGAACGGGAACTCGCCGTACAGCACCACGCGTACCGAGTGGGCGAGGAAGAACTGCACCTGGGCGGGGTCGCTGCTGTAGAACGAGGCGACCCGGCCGGCCGGGTCGACCCAGAGCTGGCTGGTCACCCAGAGCGCGACGAGCAGGAAGATCCCGTAGACGGCGAGGTCCTTGCGCCGGGCCGTCCAGCGCCAGCGCCGCGCGGGCGCCGTCGCACCGTCGCCGTCCGCCGTCGCCGGCCGCTTCCCGGGTACGCCCCGCGCCGGCGCGTCGACGGCCGGCGCCGTCGGGGCGGGCGCGTCCACGGTCGGCGCGGTCGGCGCGGGCGCGTCCACGGCCGGCGCCGCCGGGGCGGGCGCGTCCACGACCGGTGCCGTCGGGGCGGGTGGGTCGACGACCGGTGCGTGCACGGCCGGCGCTTTCCCGGTCGAGGCGGTGGCAGCGGGTGCCTTCGCCGCCGGTGTGTCGAGGACCCGGGCCGGGAACGCGGTCGCGGTCGCCGTGGCGCCGCGGGCGGAACCCGGAGAGGCGTCGGGGTCCGGTGCGGAGGCGCCACGGGGCTCGACAGACGTCACAGTCGGCGGAGTCTACCGGAGCCGGAGAATAGCCCGGAATTCACACTGCTGTCCCTTGTGGCCGTCGGACACGGCCGCGAGGCGCTCCCCGACCGTTGCGTACCATGTGGGCTTCCGGCAACGACGGCGAGGCGATCGGGAGGCGTAGAGGTGGCTTCAGTCCGCCGCCGCGGCACGACGGCCACCGCACTGCTCACCATGGTGCTGGCCGCGACCGCCTGCGGCCCGGTCGCCGACCGGGGGGCCCGCGAGCTGCGGGTCGGCTACGACAGCCTGGACGGCACACTGCCGGTCTGGCCGCCGCGCGGCTCGCTCGCCGGGGACGCCGCCGCGACGCGGGCGGTCACCGAGGCGGTGAGCGCCTGGCGGTCGCCGATCGACGACCGCGCCCACCTGCCCTCCTCCGGCATCCTCTTCGCCGGGGAGGTCGACGGCACCCGGCTGGCCCTGGTCGCCGCGGACGTGCCCGGCGAGGGCGCGTCCTGGCTGCTCCAGCTCACCGGCGACGGCGGCCGGTACACGGTGACCCGGGCCAGCGAGTACTCCGACCCCGGCTACCTCGCCTACGCCGACGTCCTGCCGGTGCAGCTGGCCGACGGCCGGCGCTACCTCACCTCGGGGCGGGTGGAGCGCCTGCTCGGCCCGAACGGCCGGGCGCTGGTGCTCTCCGACGGGCTGAGCCGTCCGGTGCGCGTGCCGGCCTGCGCGGCCGTGCCGGTCACCGCGACGCTGCGGGCCACCGAGTCCCTGCCGCGCGGTCGCGCCGCCGAGCGCCTGCTCGACCTCGGCACCGCCACCGCCGAGCCGCGCTACCCGCTGGTGCGGGACGAGACCGGCTCCGGCCGCCGGGCCCTGGACGGGCTGGACACCTGCGTGCTCGCCGACGAGCGGGGCCCGTTCGGCAGCGTCCCGCGCCGCATCGGCGACCGGGACGCGCCCCGCTCGGCCCCGGAGTCGTGGCCGATGGAGAAGGTGAGCGTCCGGGCGATCGGCGAGATGGCGCTGGGCGGCGGCGACCCGGGCGACCTGGAGCAGCTCACCTGGGAGACGGACGCCGGCACGATGACCGCGGTGGTCTACCGGCCCGCCGACGGCGGCACCCCGGTGGTCTCCCCGGCGGACCGGTCCAACCCCCTGCAGACGTACGTGCTGCCGGTGCCCGGGCAGCCGCTGGTGGTGCTGACCTGGCGGGGCACCCGGGACGCCTCGCTCTCGGTGCCACCGGGCACGCCCCGGCTGGTGGACCGCCCCGGCCTGGCCGTGGTGCCGATGCCGGCGGCGAGGCAGACCTTCAGCCTGGCCGGCGCGGAGAAGACCTACTACCGCTCCGTCGGCGGCCGCTGACCCACCGCGCAGGCCCCACACCGCCGGTCCCGCTCCGCACCACCCGTCCCGCTCGCACCGCGTGGGCTCGATCGACTCCGTGTCGCCGGAACGGCGGTATGAGCGCGACCAGGAAACCGCCATGTCGCCGACACGGAGTCGATCACGCGACCAGGAAACCGCCATGTCGCCGACACGGAGTCGATCACGCGACCAGGACACCCCCGCCTCGCCGACACGGAGTCGATCACGCGGGCGACCGGCACCCGGAACCGGGCCGGAGACGGCGGCGGGCGGCCCCGCGACTGCGGAACCGCCCGTCGGGTCGTACCGGTCAGTTGGGGCTGGCCTCGCTGGCCCGCAGCCGGACCGGCTCCACCGGCTCCGCGTCCAGGCCGGAGATCCAGCCGATGACGTTGCGCGCCACATCCTGCGCGGTGAGCCCCAGGTCGGTGAGGATCTGCGCGCGGGTGCCGTGCGGGTGCCAGCCGGCGGGCACGCCGAGGTCGCGCAGCGGCACCCGGACGTCGGCGTCCCGCATCGACTGGGCGAGCGCGTCGCCGACGCCGCCGACCCGGACGCCGTCCTCGACGGTGACCACGAGCCGGTGCCCGGCGGCCAGCTCGACCAGTTCGGCCGGGACCGGGCGGACCCAGCGCGGGTCGACCACGGTCACGCCGTAGCCCTGCTCGGCGAGGCGGGCGGCGACCTCCATGCCCAGCTGGCCGAAGGAGCCGACCGCGACGAGCAGCACGTCGGTACGCGCCGACTCGGCCAGCACGTCGACGGTCCCGATCCGACGTACGGCCGGCAGGTCGGCGGCGACGGTGCCGGTCGGGAAGCGGACGATGGTCGGGCCGTCGTCGACGGCGACGGCCTCCCGCAGCTCCTCGCGGAGGCTGGCGGAGTCGCGGGGCGCGGCGATGCGCAGGCCGGGCACCACGCCGAAGACGGACATGTCCCAGATGCCGTAGTGGCTCGGCCCGTCCGGCCCGGTGATGCCGGCCCGGTCGAGCACGAAGGTCACCGGCAGCTTGTGCATCGCCACGTCCAGCAGGACCTGGTCGAAGGCGCGGTTGAGGAAGGTCGCGTAGACCGCCACCACCGGGTGCAGGCCGCCCATCGCCAGGCCGGCGGCCGAGGTGGCGGCGTGCTGCTCGGCGATGCCGACGTCGTACACCCGCTCGGGGTGCTTGCGGGCGAGCTTGGCGATGCCGGTGGGCTCGGCCATCGCGGCGGTGATGCCCACCACGTCGGGCCGCTCGTCGGCGATGGCCACCAGCTCGTCGGCGAAGACCTGGGTCCACTTCACCGACGGGGCGGCGAGCAGCTTGCCGGTCTCGACGTCGAAGGCGCTACTTGGGCCGTGCAGGCGGTCCGCCTCGTCCTCCTCGGCCGGGCGATAGCCGTAGCCCTTGCGGGTGACCGCGTGCACGATCACCGGGCCGCCGAAGTTCTTCGCGGCGCGCAGCGACGACTCGACCGCGGCGATGTCGTGCCCGTCTACCGGACCGACGTACTTGATGCCGAGATCCTCGAACATCGCCTGCGGGGCGACCGCGTCCTTGATGCCCTTCTTGACCGCGTGCAGCACCTCGTACATCGGCTTGCCGACCAGCGGGGTGGAGCCGAGGGCGTCCTTGACGGTGTCGAGGACCTTCTCGTAGCCGGGGTTGAGCCGCAGCGAGGAGAGGTGGTCGGCGAGGCCGCCGATGGTCGGCGAGTACGACCGGCCGTTGTCGTTGACCACGATGACCAGGGGGTTGCCGGCGGTGGCGATGTTGTTCAGCGCCTCCCAGCACATGCCGCCGGTGAGCGCGCCGTCACCGACGACGGCGACCACGCTGCGCTGCTCGCCGCGCAGGGCGTACGCCTTGGCCAGCCCGTCGGCGTACGACAGGGCGGTGGAGGCGTGCGAGTTCTCGATCAGGTCGTGCTCGCTCTCGGCCTGGCTGGGGTAGCCGGAGAGCCCACCGCGCTGGCGCAGCTTGTCGAAGCCGTCCTGCCGCCCGGTGAGGATCTTGTGTACGTACGACTGGTGGCCGGTGTCGAACAGGAGCCGGTCGCGGGGAGAGTCGAAGACCCGGTGCATCGCCAGCGTCAGCTCCACCACGCCCAGGTTGGGGCCGACGTGCCCGCCGGTGCGGGAGACCTTGGCGATCAGGAAGTCACGGATCTCGGCGGCGAGGATGTCCAGCTGCTCGGCGGTCATCCGCTTGACGTCCTGCGGACCGCGGACGGCGCCCAGCAGCCGACCGTAGTTGGCTGTGCCCTCTTCAACACTCATGAGCGAAGAGTCTATCGGCCGCCCGCCGCACCGCAGCTCGGCCGTGGATCATCCCAGCTGGTTCCCAGGTTCACGGCACGACGACCAGCCGCCGGGGCGGCGTGGGCGGGGTGGCGCCGTGCGGCGGCCCGGCCGGCGTCCAGGCGCCCAGCACGGCCGCCCGGCGGGCGCCGGTGACCGAGGGGATCGCCCCGGGCAGGCCGTGCCAGGAGAGCCAGCCGAGCAGGGCGAACGCGTACGCCTCCTTGGCCTGCGCGGGGACGCCCAGCTCGTCGGTGGTGCGCAGCCGCCAGCGCCCGGCCCCGAGGGCGGCCAGCCGGCCCAGCAGGGTGGGGTTACGCACTCCCCCGCCGGCGGCGACCACCTCGGTGACCCGGTGCCGGTCGCATGCGGCGGCCACCGTGCGGGCGGTCAGCTCGGTCAGGGTGGCCAGCACGTCGTCCGGGGCCACCGGCTCACCCAGCGCGGCCAGCCGATCGTCCAGGTATCCCGCGTGGAAGAGTTCCTTGCCGGTGGACTTGGGGGGCGGCGCGGCGTAGTACGGCTCGGCGAGCAGCGCGTCCAGCAGGCCGCCGTGCACCCGGCCGGCCGCCGCGCGGGCGCCGTCGAGGTCGCAGGGGCGGCCGAGGAGCCGCCGGGCCGCCGCGTCGAGCAGCGCGTTGGCCGGGCCGACGTCGTACCCGAGGACCGGCGCGCCCGGGGCGACGACGGTGAGGTTGGCGATGCCGCCGAGGTTGAGCGCGGCCCGGGGCCCGCCGGCCGCGTCGAGCAGCAGCGCGTCGAAGGCGGGGACCAGCGGCGCGCCCTGCCCGCCGGCGGCGACGTCCGCCGAGCGCAGGTCCGCCAGCACGGGTACGCCGACCCGGGCGGCGACCCGCGCCGGCGCGCCGAGCTGGAGGGTGCCCCGGGTGGTGCCGCCCTCGACCCAGTGGAAGACGGTCTGGCCGGGCGAGACCACCAGGTCGGCCCGCCCGCCGGCCAGCTCGACGCCGAGCGCGGCGGCGGCGGCGAAGACCTCGCCGAGGGCGTTGTCCAGCCGGCAGACCGCCTCGATCGTGGTGGCCGCCAGGGGCAGCAGCGCGCCGATCGACTCGCGCAGGGCGTCGTCGTAGTCCAGCCCCCGGTGCCCCAGCGGACGCATCCGCAGCGTGTCGCCGTCGGCGGTGAACTCGGCGGCGACCACGTCCACCCCGTCGTACGAGGTGCCGGACATCAACCCGACGATCTTCATCGGGTCAGGCTGTCACCGGGCGGGCGGCAGGAGCAACCCGACCAGCTCGACGTGCTGGGTCATCGGGAACAGGTCGTACCCGCGCAGCCCGGCGAGCCGCCAACCGAGCCCGGTGAAGGTGCGCACGTCCCGGGCGAAGGCGGCCGGATCGCAGGCCACGTACGCGACGGCACGCGGCCGGGCGGCGACCACGTCCCGCACCACCGGCGCGCCCGCGCCGGAGCGGGGCGGGTCGAGCACCACCAGGTCGACCGGGCCGGTGACCCGGCGGCGGGCCAGCGCGGTCTCCACCCGGGCGGCCACCACCTCCACCCGGGGCAGGTCGGCCAGGTTCTCCCGGGCGGCGACGACCCCCTGCGCGGAGGACTCGACCAGGGTGATCCGCGCCTGCGGGCCGACCCGGCCGGCAAGGGCGGCGGCGAAGAGGCCGGCCCCGCCGTACAGGTCCCAGGCGGACTCGCCGGGACGCGGGTCGAGCAGGTCGAGCACCGCCCCGACGAGGGTGTCGGCGGCGGCCGGGTGCACCTGCCAGAAACCGGCGGCGGGCAGCGTCCACTCCCGGCCGGCGGCCACCTCACGCACGGCCTGCGGCCCGCTGACTCCAGTGGCCACCCCGTCGGTCACGGCGGCGACGCTGACGTCCCCGCCGGTGGAGGCGACGGTCTCGACCGCCTCGGCGTCCGGCCAGCGCGCGCCGGACGGGGTAAGCACCGGCAGCTCCCGGATCGCCGGGTGGGCGATCCGGCACCAGTCGATCGGCACCACCTCGTGCGAGCGGTGCTTGAGCAGCCCGGCCCGGCCGGCGGCGTCGACGGCGTACCGGACCCGGGAGCGCCAGCCGAGCGGCCCGCCGGGCAGCGCCTCGACGGCCACCCCGAGCGCGTCCACCTCGGCCTCGCTGAGCCGGCCCAGCCGGATGAGCTGCTCGCGCACCACGGAGGTCTTCCAGTGGAGCTGGGCGGCGGGGGTGACGTGTTGCAGGTCGCAGCCGCCGCAGCGGCCCGGCTTCGCCCACGGGCAGGGCTGCTCGACCCGGTCCGGGGAGGCGGTCAGGATCTCCACCGCGTCGGCGCGGGCGAAGCCCTTGTGCAGCTCGGTGATCTCGGCCACCACTCGCTCGCCGGGCAGCGCGTGCCGGACGAAGACCACCTGACCGTCGACCCGGGCCACGCAGTGCCCGCCGGGGGCGACCGCGCCGACGGTCAGCTCGACCCGCTCGGCCTCCTCCAACCCGCGCCGCTCCGCCGTGCCCGGCCCGCCGCCGGTCGGGCCGGTCATGGCCGGTCCCCGCTCGACGGGCCGCTCTCGCCCGGCGGGGCGGAGACGACGGGCGGGACGCTCGGCGGCAGGGTGCTGCGCGGGGCCACCCGCGGCCCGCGGGCCGGGGTGCGGCTCAGCGTGGCGTCGAGGCGGTCGAGGTTCTTGCTGGCGGTCGAGGCGAGCTGCCAGGGCACGCTGGTCACCATCACGCCCGGCTCGAAGAGCAGCCGCCCCTTGAGGCGCAGCGCGCTCTGGTTGTGCAGCAGGTTCTCCCACCAGCGGCCGACGACGTACTCGGGGATGAAGACGGTGACCACGTCGCGGGGCGACTCCCGGCGGGTGGAGGCGACGAAGTTGAGGATCGGCCGGGTGATCTCCCGGTACGGCGAGTCGACGACGGTCAGCGGCACCGGCACCTCGCGCCGCTCCCACTCCGCCTGGAGCTGGCGGGTGTCCTTCTCGTCGACGTTCACCGTCACGGCGGTCAGCGTGTCCGGGCGGGTGGCCCGGGCGTACGCGATGGCCCGCAGGGTCGGCTGGTGCAACTTGCTGACCAGCACGATGGCGTGGTTACGGGCGGGCAGCACGCCCCGGACCTCGGTCGGCTCCAGCTCGGCGGCGACCCGGTCGTAGTGCCGGCGGATGGCGAGCATCACCAGGTAGATCACCGCCATCGCGGCGATCGCGATCCAGGCGCCGAGCAGGAACTTGGTGAGCAGCACGATGACCAGGACGGTGCCGGTCATCGCCATGCCGAAGGTGTTGATCGCCCGGGAGCGGATCATCCGGTGCCGGGCCTCCGGGTCCCGCTCGGTGCGCAGGTGCCGGTTCCAGTGCCTGATCATGCCGGCCTGGGAGAGCGTGAACGAGACGAACACCCCGACGATGTAGAGCTGGATCAGGCGGGTCACCTCGGCCTGGAAGCCGACGATCAGCACGATGGCGAAGACGGCCAGGAAGACGATGCCGTTGGAGAAGGCCAGCCGGTCGCCCCGGGTGTGGAACTGTCGGGGCAGGTAGCGGTCCTGGGCCAGGATCGAGCCGAGCACCGGGAAGCCGTTGAACGCGGTGTTCGCCGCCAGGAAGAGGATCAGCGCGGTCGCCCCGGCGACCACGTAGAGCAGGATCGAGCCGGAGCCGAAGACGGTCTCACCGAGCTGGGTGGTGACGGTCTTCTGCACGTAGCCCTCGGGGCCGGAGACGATCTGCAGCTCCGGGTTCTCGACGAACTGCAGGCCGGTCAGCCGGGACAGCCAGATGATGCCCACCAGCATGGCGACCGCGATGGTGCCGAGCAGCAGCAGGGTGGTCGCCGCGTTGCGGCTCTTCGGCGCCTTGAACGCGGGCACCCCGTTGGAGATGGCCTCCACACCGGTGAGCGCGGCGCAGCCCGAGGAGAAGGTGCGCAGCAGCAGAAAGATCAGGGCGAAACCGGTCACGCTGTGCTCGGCCTGGATCTCCAGCGCGGCGCTGGGTGCCTGCAGGTCGTCGCCCAGCACGAAGATCCGGACCAGCCCGGTGAGGATCATCCCGACCATCACGATGATGAAGCCGTAGGTGGGGATCGCGAAGGCCGTGCCCGACTCCCGAAGACCGCGCAGGTTCATCGCGGTGAGCAGCACCACCGCGATGACCGCGATGAGCACCTTGTGGGTGCCCACGAAGGGCACCACCGAGCCGAGGTTGGCCACCCCGGAGGAGACCGACACCGCGACGGTGAGCACGTAGTCGACCATCAGCGCGCTGCCCACGGCCAGGCCGGCCCGCGGCCCGAGGTTGACGGTGGCCACCTCGTAGTCGCCACCGCCCGACGGGTAGGCGTGCACGTTCTGCCGGTAGCTGGCGACCACGGTGAGCATCACCACGACGACCGCCAGGGCGATCCACGGTGAGAAGAAGTACGCCGAGGCCCCGGCGATGGAGAGGGTCAGCAGGATCTCGTCGGGCGCGTACGCCACGCTGGAGAGGGCGTCGGAGGCGAAGACCGGCAGGGCGATGCGCTTGGGGAGGAGGGTGTGCTGGAGCCGGTCGGACCGGAACGGTCGACCGACGAGGAGTCGCTTCAGCAGCGAGGTGGGACTGGCCACAAGCGCTAAGGGTACGACCACCGCACGCATACCGTCGGGGGTGCCTGATCACCACTCCGCGCACTCGCGCGGTACGGTCGGTCCCCCGTCGGCCCGACGGACGTGGCACGCTCGCAGAGAGCGCCGCCGTCCGCCGAACGGGCGGCACCTTTGGGAGGGACACCAGTGCATGTCGTGATCATGGGCTGTGGCCGGGTCGGCTCGACCCTCGCCCACAGCCTGGAGTCCCGGGGTCACTCGGTGGCGGTGATCGACCAGGACGCCGACGCGTTCCGTCGCCTCGGGCCCGACTTCGCCGGCATCACCGTCACCGGCGCGGGCTTCGACGGCGAGGTGCTGCGCCAGGCCGGCATCGAGCGGGCGGACGCCTTCGCCGCCGTCTCCAGCGGCGACAACTCCAACATCATCTCTGCCCGCCTGGCCCGCGAGACGTTCGGCGTCTCCCGGGTCGCCGCCCGCATCTACGACCAGCGCCGGGCGCAGGTCTACGAGCGGCTCGGCATCCCCACCGTGGCCACCGTCCGGTGGACGGCCGACCGGATGCTGCGGCACCTGGTCCCCGAGGGCAACATCGAGATCTTCCGCGACCCCACCAGCACCGTCTCGATCGTCGAGGTGCCGGTGCACAAGGAGTGGGTCGGGCGACCGCTGCACCAGCTGGAGGAGGCGGCCGGCGCGCGGGTGGCGTACCTGATCCGCTTCGGCATCGGCACGCTGCCCACCGCCTCCACCGTCTTGCAGGAGGGTGACCAGCTCTACGTGCTGGTCACCGACGACATCGCCGCCTCGGTCACCGCGGTGGCCGCGGCGCCGCCCGAAGGAGGGCTCTGAGCATGCGGATCGCCATCGCCGGCGCCGGCAACGTCGGCCGGTCGATCGCCCAGGAGCTGATCGACAACGGCCACCAGGTGATGCTGATCGAGCGCCAGCCCCGGATGCTGCGCCCGGACCGGGTGCCGGCCGCCGACTGGGTGCTGGCCGACGCGTGCGAGCTGACCAGCCTGGAGGAGGCCAACGTCGCCGGCTGCGACGTGGTCGTCGCGGCGACCGGCGACGACAAGGTCAACCTGGTGGTGTCGCTGCTGGCCAAGACCGAGTTCGCGGTGCCCCGGGTGGTCGCCCGGGTCAACCGGGCCGAGAACGAGTGGCTCTTCACCGAGCAGTGGGGCGTCGACGTGGCGGTCAGCAAGCCGCGGGTGATGGCCGCGCTGGTCGAGGAGGCGGTCACCGTCGGCGACCTGGTCCGGCTGATGACCTTCCGGCAGGGCGAGGCGAACCTGGTCGAGATCACCCTGCCGCCGACCGCGCCCTACGTCGGCCAGCCGATCCACGCGGTGCCGATCCCCCGGGACGCCGCGCTGGTGGCGATCCTGCGCGGCAAGCGGGTGCTGGTGCCCAGCCCGGACGACCCGATCGAGGCCGGCGACGAGCTGATCTTCGTCTGCACCGCCGAGGTGGAGGACCAGGTCCGCGCGGTGATCCTCGGCCCGGACAGCGTCGAGCGGACCCGCGGCAACGGCTGAGCCGGCCGGCGGACGACCCGACGCCCGGCCCGGCGGGCGTTCAGCCCGCTGCGCGGCCGGGCCAGTCGCCGGCCCGGCGGTGCTCGGCCACTCAGGCTCAGGCGTCCGGCCGGGGCCGGCGATGGTGGAGACGGCCGGGAGCGCCGCCCGGCAGGTGGCCGGAGGGGCTCAGGCGCCGGGCAGCGGCTGCGGCGCGCCCTGCCGGGTCACCCGGCGGACCGTCCAGACGGTGATCAGCAGCAGCAGCGCGTACGGCGGGTAGCCCAGCGCCAGCCGGGCCACGCCCAGCGCGGTGTCCTGGTGGGCCAGGTAGAGCCCGGCCTGCACGCCCACCTTGGCCAGCCACACCACGCCCCAGAGCACGGTGAGCTGGGTGAAGGTGCGCACCAGCCGGGGATCGTCGCGCCACTCGGAGCGCCCCTTGGCGACCAGCACCGACCAGATCCAGCCGACCAGCGGCTGGCGGATCGCCGCCGAGATCAGCAGGGCCACCCCGTAGGCGATGCCGTAGAGGATGCCGGGTAGGTAGAAGTCCCGCTCGTCGCCGGTGCGCCAGGCGATGAACGCGCCGATGCCGATGCCGACGAGCCCGTTGACCGCGTGCCGGACCGGCCGCCGCTGGGCCAGCCGCGCGACGGCGATCAGCACCGCCACCCCGACCGAGGCGATCACGGCGGGCCGCAGGTCGCCCACGATGTTGGCGAGCACGAAGACCAGCACGGGGATGCTGGACTCGACCAGGCCCCGCCAGCCGCCGAGCTGGTCGGCCATCTGTTCGGCGAGGCTGGGCAGCTGCCCGTCGTCCTCCGGGTGCGGCGCGGTGGCCGGCTGCTGTCCCGTCGTCACTTCGGCGACTCCAGCTCGTAGTACGGGTTGTAGATGACCTTGCGGTCGTCCCGGACGGCCACCCGGCCGCGGGCGGTGAGGTGCCGCCCCGGCTCGATGCCGGCGATGTGCCGCCGGCCCAGCCAGACCAGGGTCACCACGTCGCTGCCGTCGTAGAGGTCCGCCTCCAGGGTGGGCAGGTTGGTCCGCGGGGTGTAGACCACGGTGCGGAGCCGGCCGGTGACCGAGACCACCTGGCCGCGGGTGCACTGCCGGGCCGGCACCCCGCCGCACTCGGCGCTCTCCCGTTGCAGCTCCTGCGCCTCGATCTCGGCCTCGCTCGCGGTGAGCCGCCGCAGGATGCGCCGTAGCGACACCCGGCCCTCGTCGGTCGTCATGACCTCCGCGCCACCCTCTCCACGCTGACCGGCCCGCGCCGGCACTGGCCCGGCCCCGCCGATGCCGGAACCGTCCCGCCAGCGTACGCCGATCCCGCCGGCCGGACCGGTCCGGCGTACCCGTGACGGCGGGCGGGCCGGCGGAGCCGGCCGGACCCGGTCCACCGACCCCCGGCGACGGGCAGGCCCACCCGGGCGGGACCGGCCGGACAGGGCACCGGGCCCGGCTCCGTCGGTGGACGGTGCCGGGCCCGGTGAATGGTCGTTGCCGTGCCGGTCAGGCCTCGCGCGGGGCGGGTGCCGGAGCGCCGCCCTCACCGCCCTCGCCCTCCTCGGCCTCCTCGCCGACCTCGCGGGGCAGCCGCAGCGGCAGCGGCTCGCGGACCGGCTTCGCCTCCTGCCCCCGGTCGACGACCAGGCCGTCCAGGCACTCCGCCAGCGGCCCGGCCGCGGCCGGGTCGGTGGCGGCGGCGCCCTGGTAGACCCCGCGGACCATCCAGCGCGGCCCGTCGATGCCGACGAAACGCAGGTCGGTCAGGCCGTCCGGGGTGCGTACCCGGGCGTGCAGCTCGGTGCCGTACTCGCCCTCGACCTCCTGGGCGGCGGCGCCGTCGGTGAAGAGGGACTGGCGGATCTCCTCGCGCACCTCGTCCCAGATGCCCTCGGACCGGGGCGCGGCGAAGACGCCGAGCTGGAGGGCGTTCTCCCCGTGCACCAGCACGACCTGCTGGATCACGCCCTGCGGATCGGCCTGCACGCGCACCTCGACGCCGGGCACCGCCGGGATGTGCAGGCTGCCCAGGTCGAGCCGCTGCACGCCGTCCGGCGCCTCCGAGCTGTCGTACGGGCCGCGCGACGGACCCGTCGGCTCGGCGTCGTACGAGTCGAGGACCTCGGCGGCCCGCTCGCCACGGGCACCCCGCCCGCCGTCGGCCCGCTTCCGGCTGAAGATCACTGCGCCCACCCTCCGCTGTTCGCACTCACCCTGCCACCTCTTCCGTCTGTCCGCCCGCCCGGTCGGGATCTTCCCGTCGACCGGTCGCGGGCGGCGGCACCAGACCGGCGTGTCCGCCGGTCGAGCCGTGTCCACCGGCCCCGCGCCGCGACCCGGGCAGCTCGGCCACCGGCTGGAAATCCGCCCGCTCCACCCGCTGGACAACGAGCTGCGCGATGCGATCGCCACGGGAGATCTTCGCCGGCGTGTCCCGATCATGGTTGATCAGGTTGACCAGGATCTCACCCCGGTAGCCGGCGTCGACCGTACCGGGCGCGTTGAGCACCGTCACGCCGAGCCTGGCGGCCAGGCCGGAGCGCGGGTGCACCAGGCCGACGTACCCCTCCGGCAGCGCCAGCGCCACCCCGGTCGGGACCAGGGCCCGGCCGCCGGGGGGCAGCTCGACGTCCGCGGCGGCCACCAGGTCGGCGCCGGCGTCACCGGGATGGGCGTACGCGGGCAGCGGCAGCTCCGGGTCGAGCTGCCGCACGGGCACGGGTACGACGTGGGTCACGGTGCTCCCTCTTCCGTCGGGTTCGTGGGGTGGCCCTGCCATCCTGCCGGGTCGGACCGCCACCGCGCGCCGTACCCTCGCAGGTGTGAGCGTGTCACCTTCCCCGTCCTCGCCGGCCCCGCGCACCGCGGCGGCCGCGGAGCACTCCGAACGGCTGAGTCTGCCCTGGTGGCTCTGGGTGGTCGGGCTGGCCCTGTCCGGGCTGCTGGCCGCCGAGGTGTGGATGGGCGCCCCCGGGGTGCGGGCCTGGCTGCCCTTCGTGGTCCTCCCGCCGGCGACGGCGGTCGCGCTGTGGTGGCTGGGCCGGGTCCGGGTGGCGGTGCACGACGGCGAGCTGTTCGTGGACGACGCCCACCTGCCGGTGCGCTACGTGGCGGACGTGGTCCCGTTGGACGCCGCCGGGCGCCGCGAGGTCCTCGGCGTGGGCGCCAATCCGCTGGCCTTCGTGGTGCAGCGGCCCTGGATCGGCGGCGCGGTGCAGGTGGTGCTGGACGATCCCGCCGACCCGACCCCGTTCTGGGTGGTCAGCACCCGTCACCCGGTCGAGCTGGCCCGCGCGGTGATGGCCGCCCGCGACGCGGCCTGACTCCTCAGGGCAGCGCCAGCCGGCCGCCGGGCAGCGCCCCGCCCTTGCGACGCAGGTCCCGGCGGATCTCGTCGGCGAGGGTCCTGGTGGCCCGCCCGTTGAGGTAGCTGGCCACGGCCGCGCCGGTGAGGAACGGCCCCAGCGTGGTCAGGTTGCGCCCGAACCGCTTGAGCAGGGTGTCGCGCAGCTCCCTGCGGGCCGCTGTGCCGAGCACCGCGCCGACGCCCACCCCGGGCGTCATCGGGTTGATCCCGCGTTGGTTGGCCCAGGACTGCATCAGGGCGATCGCCCGCTGGCTGCCGCCGGTGGACAGCGGCACGTGGTAGACCTCGTGCAGCTCGCCGATGAGCTTCAGCTCGATCGCCACCACGGCGACGGTCTCGGCGGCCAGCAGCACGGGCGCCGAGAGCAGGGTCGGGGTGGCCACCCACTCCACGGCGGCGACGCCACCGCCGGCCGCACCCACCCCGGCGGTGGCCCGGGCGGCGTTGCGCACCAGCCGCTCGGCGAGCGCTTCGTCGTCCAGCCCGGGGAAGTGCCGGCGCAGCGTGGCCAGGTCCCGGACCGGGATGTGCGGCGCCACGTTGGAAACGGTGTCGGTCATCCGGCGCAGCGCGGCCTTCGGCTTGGACAGGTCGGCCAACCCGCGGGCGCGCGCCAGCAGTTGACGGCGGCCGGCCGGCTCGCTGTCGTCGGCGGTCAGCGCGGCGACGGTCTCACCGAGCTCCTCAGCGGCCCGGTCGGCCGATTTCGGTGTGCCGGACGGCGCGTCGAGAGTGCCGCCGGCCGCGCCACCGGAGGTCGGGTCGGCGCCGGACGGTGCCGCCTCCCGGGCACCGGTGGCCCCGGTGTGCGGGCCCCCGGCGGCGGTGCCGTCCGGGCGGTGGGTGGCATCTGACTCCGGACGCGTCGTGGCTTCCGGCTGCGCCGGGGCGTCCGCCCCGGCGCCGGGGCGCGGCCCGGTCGGCGTACCCCCCGCCGGCCCACCGGCCCGCTCGTCGCGTTCGCTCATGCCGCCCGACCTCCCGTGCTCCCGTCGGCGTGGTCACCGCCCGTTACGAGTCAAGCAGCTCCCCGCCGCCCCCGCACGGCAGCTCGGGCAGCGGCGGCCCCGTCGTGGCGGCCGCCGCCGATGTGCGGTTCGGGGTCAGACGCACTCGCGGCAGATCAGCTCGCCGTTGCGCTCGACCGCCAGCTGGCTCCGGTGGTGGACCAGGAAGCAGCGGCCGCAACGGAACTCGTCCTGCTGCATCGGCAGGACCTTGACGGTCAGCTCCTCGTCGGCCAGGTCGGCGCCGGGCAGCTCGAAGCTCTCGGCCACCTCGGCCTCGTCGACGTCCACGGCGCCCGACTGTGAGTCGACCCGCCGGGCCTTGAGCTCTTCCAGGCTGTCCTCGCCGAGGTCGACCTCGTCGCGACGCGGGGCGTCGTAGTCGGTGGCCATCGGTTCACTCTCCCATATCGATATTGTCGCTTCCGGTTGTAACGCCGGACGACGTTGTTTCGGTTCCCACTGGCCGGCCACCCTTTGTGTCGGTCACCCGACCCGCCGGCCGCTCTGGCCGGGGGCCTACAGGGGCCTTCCCCAGCGAGCGCGGAACCTTACCCCCCTCGGGCGAGGCATGTATACCGCCCTCGTGGCTGAGATGTACGCCCCAGCACCCCGAGTTGTTCCCAATGTGACTCAGGCGACACGAAGATAGGGGTAGTAGTACCCGCTTCCCGGATGGCGCGCCGGCATGTCGGACTGTTTCCACGCGACGGTCGGACAACCGTTAACCTCAGCGGCGTACTCGACGGCCGGCGGGGCGGCCCGACCACCGGCTGGCCGCCGCCACCCTTCACTGTCCGGGAGCGCCCAGATGAGTTTTGCGCGAGTGCGAGCACTCGTTGTCGTCGGTCTGCTGGCGGTGGTCGCCCTGGTCTTCGTCGTCGTCGCCATGGTGCGGGACACGCAGGGCGAGGCGGGCGCCGCCGGGGGCTGCCCCGAGGGCTGGCCGCTCGCCGACATCACCCTGCGCGAGCCGAAGGACGTCAAGATCAACGTCTTCAACGCCACCGACCAGATCGGTCTGGCCGGCAACATCGCCGACGACTTCCGCAACCGAAAGTTCCAGGTGAAGAAGACGGCCACCGCGCCGAAGGGTGTCGACGAGGTGGCGCTGCTGCGCTACGGCCCCAAGGGCGTCGGCTCCGCGCACCTGCTGCGGGCCTACTTTCTGAACAACGCCGAGCCCGTGTACGACGCCAAGCGCAAGGACGACACCGTCGACGTCGTGCTGGGCAACGGCTTCCAGCAGCTGGCCACCACCACCGAGGTGAACCAGTCCCTGGGCGACCTGGGCGCGCCCGAGGCGCCGGCCGGCTCCTGCCCCATGCCGGTCGAAAATTGACCGTTCCGCCGGCCGGGCCGGCGGACCGACCGGACTGATCTGACCGAAACGGCGGTGTCCCCCGGGACACCGCCATTTCAATGTCGGAGATCCGGTCCGGTCGCGCCGGCCGCCGTGACCGCCGTCCCGGCTCCGGTCGCAGCGCCGACCGGCCCGCGTCGGCCGGGTGGCCAAGGGCCGCCGGAGGCCCGGCGCGCGTCGGCCGGGTCCGGGCGGTCAGGGGCCGCCGGAGGCCCCGGCGCGCGTCGGCCGGGGTCCGGGCGGTCAGGGGCCGCCGGAGGCGTCAAGGTCGGCAAGCCGGTCGTGCAGCGGCGCGAAGAGCGCCGGCGGCGCGGCGATCACCAGGTCCGGGCCGGCCGGCAGGCCACCCAGCCCGGCGACCCGCAGTCCCGCCTCGGCCGCCACCAGGCCGCCGGCCGCCAGGTCCCAGGCGGCCAGCCCCTTCTCGTAGTAGGCATCCACCCGCCCCTCGGCGGCCAGGCAGAGGTCCAGCGCGGCGGCGCCGAGCCGGCGGATGTCGCGGACGTGCGGGATCAGCTCGGCGATCACCCGGGCCTGGTGCGAACGGCGCGCCGGGTCGTAGCCGAACCCGGTGGCGACCAGCGCCTGCCCCAGGTCGACCTCGGTTGAGCAGCTCAGCCGTCGGCCGTCACGCCAGGCGCCGCCGCCCGCGGTGGCGGTCCACTCCTCGCCGGTGAACACGTTGCGCACCACCCCGGCGACCACCTCACCGTCGACCTCGGCGGCCAGCGACACCGCGCAGTACGGCACCCCGTAGAGGTAGTTCACCGTGCCGTCGATCGGGTCGATGATCCAGCGCACCCCGCTGGCCGCACCGCCGTCGGCCGCCCCGGCGCCGTACTCCTCGCCGAGGACGGCGTCGTCGGGGCGTACCCGGTGCAGCGCGTCGAGGACCTGGCGCTCGACGGCGCGGTCCGCGGCGGTGACCACGTCCGTGACGGTGCTCTTGGTCGCGGCGACCGACACCCCCTCGGCGCGCATCCGGTGCGCGGTGGCCGCGGCCTGCCGGGCGACCTCGATCGCGATCGTGAGCAGTTCGGCCGGTGCCGGTGCCGAACGAGTCATGGTTCGTCCCCTTCCCGCACGATCGGGACGCCCCGCCGTGCGCGCGGGTATCATCCTTACAAAGTCCACATCTGCGCCGAATCGGCGGTCCCCGCCGCCGGTACCCCGTGCGCCGCAGGATGATCGCCGCAGACGGCGTTACAATTCACCCTGCCCACGCGCCACGGACCGCCGCCGGACGGCCGGCCCGGGACACGGGGGTCCCTCAACGACATCGCCCGGCACGGTGCGCCACGCTGCGCCGGACGACCCGGCCGTGCTCGCTCTTCGCCTCCGGAAGGTCATTCGTGACAGAACCCCGCCAGACCGGCGCCGACGTTCGCTCGCTCACCGACACCCTGATCGCCCATGCGCAGAGCGCCGGCGGCCAGTTGACGTCGGCCCAGCTCGCGCGCACCGTCGAGTCCGCTGAGGTGACCCCGGCCCAGGCCAAGAAGATCCTGCGGGCGCTCTCGGAGGCGGGGGTGACCGTGGTCGTGGACGGCTCGGCCAGCACCCGTCGCCGGGTCGCCGCGGCCCGGTCCGCCACCCCGGCCTCGCGTGCCACCACCGCCAAGACCACCAAGAAGGCCGCCGCGCCCGCCCCCAAGCAGGCGCCCGCCGCCGACGAGGCCCCGGCGCCCGCCCCGCGCAAGGCGGCGCCGCGCAAGGCCGCCGCCACCACCGCCGACGTGGCCGCCAGGGCCGCGGCGCCGGCCGCCAAGGCGACGAAGTCCACCCGCGCCACCAAGGCGACGGTGGCCGCGGCCGGCAAGGCCACCAAGGCCGCCGGCAAGGCCAAGGGCGAGGGCGCCGAGGGGGAGATCGACCCCGAGGAGCTCGCGGCCGCGATCGAGGACGTGGTGGTCGAGGAGCCGGCCGAGCTGACCAAGGCCGCCGAGGCCGACGCTGCCAGCTCCGCCACGGACAACGACTTCGAGTGGGACGACGAGGAGTCCGAGGCGCTCAAGCAGGCGCGTCGCGACGCCGAGCTCACCGCCTCGGCCGACTCCGTCCGGGCATACCTCAAGCAGATCGGCAAGGTCCCGCTGCTCAACGCGGAGCAGGAGGTGGAGCTCGCCAAGCGGATCGAGGCCGGGCTCTACGCCGCCGAGCGGCTGCGCGCGGCCGAGGAGGGCGAGGAGAAGCTCACCCGCGACATGCAGCGGGACCTGGGCTGGATCTCCCGCGACGGCGAGCGCGCCAAGAACCACCTGCTGGAGGCCAACCTCCGACTGGTCGTCTCGCTGGCCAAGCGCTACACCGGCCGCGGCATGGCCTTCCTGGACCTGATCCAGGAGGGCAACCTCGGCCTGATCCGCGCGGTCGAGAAGTTCGACTACACCAAGGGCTACAAGTTCTCCACGTACGCCACCTGGTGGATCCGGCAGGCGATCACCCGGGCGATGGCCGACCAGGCCCGCACCATCCGCATCCCCGTGCACATGGTCGAGGTGATCAACAAGCTCGGCCGGATCCAGCGCGAGCTGCTCCAGGACCTGGGCCGCGAGCCCACCCCGGAGGAGCTGGCCAAGGAGATGGACATCACACCGGAGAAGGTGCTGGAGATCCAGCAGTACGCCCGGGAGCCCATCTCGCTGGACCAGACCATCGGCGACGAGGGCGACAGCCAGCTCGGCGACTTCATCGAGGACTCCGAGGCCGTCGTCGCGGTCGACGCCGTCTCCTTCTCGCTGCTGCAGGACCAGCTCCAGCAGGTGCTGCAGACGCTCTCCGAGCGTGAGGCGGGCGTGGTACGCCTGCGCTTCGGCCTGACCGACGGTCAGCCGCGCACCCTGGACGAGATCGGCCAGGTGTACGGGGTGACCCGGGAGCGGATCCGGCAGATCGAGTCCAAGACCATGTCCAAGCTGCGTCACCCGTCCCGTTCCCAGGTGCTCCGCGACTACCTGGACTGACCCCTTCACGTCAACCAGCCGTGTCGGTTTGACCACTAGCCGTAGAACACTCAAAGGTGATCGGTCGGTTGCCTGTTTGTGATCGTTGACGTGGCACCCTTGACACACGGCACACTGTCTCCCTGCCATGTGTGACCTCGGTCGCCCGCGGGCACACAGGGAAGGCAGGGCCCGACGAGGGTGTTGCACGATGGGTGAGCAACGACCGAAGAGAGTGTTCATCGGTGACGACCAGAGGAGGAAGGCGATGACCCCGACCCTCACGCCGCCGCCCGAGACGGTGGCCCCCCCGGCCGCCGATGAACGGTGCGACCGCTGCAATGCTGCCGGCAAGCTCCGGATCACTCTGGCGGGTGGGAGCGAGCTGGTGTTCTGTGGGCACCACGCGAACAAGTACGCGGAGGATCTCGTGAAGATCACCGTGAAGTACGCGACGGACCCGGAGTTCAGCTGGCGTGGCGCCGATCTGATGGCGAACTGAATCCGCAACCACATAACGACGACATAGCCGGCCGGGAGCCCCATGGGGCTCCCGGCCGGCTTCGTCTGCGCTCACTCCCCCACCGCGCCCCGCGCCCCGCGCCCCGCGCCCAAAATCCGCGCACTTTCACAGAATGAGTGGCCTCGACGCGCCGAATAGCCCCACTTTCCGGGAAAGTGCACGGCTCTTGACGCCTGGGACGGCCGGGATCGCCGGGATCGCCGGGGCGGATGGCGTCAGAGGGTTTGGACGGTGGCGATGCGCTCTTCGAGCTGCTCGATCGTCGCCTGGGCGCTGGGTGGGCCGCCGCAGAGTCGGCGCAGCTCGGCGTGGATCTTGCCGTGCGGCTGGCCGGTGCGGTGGTGCCGGGCGGCCACCAGGGCGTTCAGCTGGCGCCGCAGGGCCACCCGACGCTGGGCGGCACTCATCGGTGCGGCCGGCGCCGCGGGGGCGTCAGCGGCCGGCTCAGCGGTCTGCGTGGCCGCCCGCCGGCGCTGCGCGGCGAGCTGTTCGGCCTGCCGCTTGGTGAGCAGCATGGAGACCTGGTCGGCGGTGAGCAGACCGGGCAGGCCGAGGTATTCCTCCTCCTCGGGGGTGCCGGCCTGGGCGGCGGTGCCGAAGGACGCACCGTCGAAGATGACCTGGTCCAGCTCGGCGGTCGCGGAGAGCGCGGTGAAGCGCTTCTCCAACTCACCGCTGGCCTGGTCGTCGCGTTGGGCGCGCTCCAGCAGGTCGTCGTCGAAGCCGTCGGACTCCTTGGGCTTGCCGAGCACGTGGTCCCGCTCGGCCTCCATCTCGCTGGCCAGCCCGAGCAGGTGCGGCACGCTGGGCACGAAGACCGAGGCGGTCTCCCCCGGCCGGCGGGCCCGCACGAAACGCCCGATCGCCTGGGCGAAGTAGAGCGGCGTGCTGGCGCTGGTGGCGTAGACGCCGACCGCCAGCCGGGGAATGTCGACGCCCTCGGACACCATCCGGACCGCGACCAGCCAGCGCTGCTCGGACGCCGCGAACGTCGCGATCCGCGCGGACGCCCCCACATCGTCGGAGAGCACCACCGCGGCCCTCTCGCCGGTCACCTGCTCGATCAGCTTCGCGTACGAGCGGGCGTTCTGCTGGTCGCTGGCGATGACGAGACCACCCGCGTCCGGCATGCCGGCGTTGCGCAGCACGGTCAGCCGGGCGTCGGCGGCCCGGAGCACCTGCGGCATCCAGTCCCCGGCCGGGTCCAGGGCGGTACGCCAGGCCTGCGCCACCAGGTCCTGCGTCATCGGCTCGCCCAGCCGCGCCGCCAGCTCGTCGCCGGCGTTGGTGCGCCACCGGGTCTCCCCCGAGTACGCCAGGAAGAGCACCGGCCGGACCACGCCGTCGCGCAGCGCGTCGGAGTAGCCGTAGACCGAGTCGGCGCGGGAGCGCAGCAGCCCGTCGCCGCCGCGCTCGTAGCTGACGAACGGGATGGGGTTGTCGTCGGAGCGGAACGGCGTACCGGTGAGCATCAGCCGGCGCACCGCGGGCTCGAAGGCGGCCTTGACCCCGTCACCCCAGGACCGGGAGTCGCCGGCGTGGTGGATCTCGTCGAGGATGACCAGCGTGCGCCGGGTCATGGTGCGCCGCCGGTGCACCTGCGGGGCCATGCCGACCTGCGCGTAGGTGACGACCGCGCCGTGGAAGTCGGCGGAGGAGTGCACGTCGGCGTTGCGGAACGCGGCGTCGAGCTGGATGCCGACCCGGGCGGCGGCGCTCGCCCACTGGGTCTTCAGGTGCTCGGTCGGGGCGACCACGGTGACCGCCTCGACGGTGCCGTCCACGAGCAGCTCGGCGGCGATCCGCAGGGCGAAGGTGGTCTTGCCGGCGCCGGGCGTGGCGACCGCGGTGAAGTCGTCGGTGCGGCGACGCAGGTACTCCACCATCGCCTTGCGCTGCCAGGCACGCAGGGGCGGGAACGTCTCTAGCGCCGGCAACCGGGCTGCCACGCGAGGCTCCTCTCCGACCGCACCATGGCGGACCCCGGCCGAGGGCCACGGGTACCGCCGCCCATGAAAACGCCTCCGCGCAGAAGATGCCGCGAAGGCCGACTCAGCATAACCAGCCCAGGCCGCCCGCCCCACTCGACGCCACGCTGGTCACATCCGCCACCCCCGCCCGCGCCCCGCCCGACGCGGTCTGCGGCGGGTCGCGCCGTCCCGGCCCGACGACACCCCGACCCGTCGCGACGCGCGCGGCGCGGTGGGAAGAGGGGGGTGGTCAGGTCTGGGGGCCGCGGACCCCGGTCTTCGGGGGTCGCAGCGTGGCCACCGGGGCCGACCAGCGCCGCCGCAGCGCCACCAGCCGCAGCGCGAAGACCAGCAGGGCGGCGGCGGTCAGCGGCGCCGTGCCGGCGCGTCCGGTGGCGTCGAGCAGAGCCACCGCGACCGCGCCGACCAGCGCGGCCACCGCGTAGATCTCCCGGCGCAGCACCACCGGGATCTCAGCGGTGAGCAGGTCCCGGCCCAGCCCGCCGCCGATGGCGGTGAGCATGCCGATCACGCAGGCGCCGACCGGCGGCACATGGGCGTCGAGTGCCTTGAGCGTGCCGGTGACGGTGAACAGCGCCAGACCCGCCGCGTCCAGCACCAGCACGGTGGTGCGCAGCCGGGCCAGCTGTGGGTGCAGCCAGAAGACGGCGGCGGCGGTCACCGCGGCGGTGGTGGCGTACCGCCAGTCGGCGAAGGCCAGCGGGGGCACCTCGTCGATGGCCAGGTCACGGAAGATCCCGCCGCCGAGGGCGGCCACGAAGCCGACGAAGACCACGCCGAAGAGGTCGAGCCGTTTGGCCACCGCCGCGGAGGCCCCGGAGGCGGCGAAGACGGCCACCCCGGTCAGGTCGGCGAAGAGCAGGGCGGTGGAGGTCGTCACACCGCCGAAGGGTACGGGGGCGGCCGGGCCGGCCGCCGCGGATCACTCACCGTACGAGTCGTAGATCTCCTTGCACTTCGGGCAGACCGGCGAGCCGGGCTTGGCGGCCTTGGTCACCGGGAACGTCTCGCCGCAGAGCGCCACCACGTAGGTGCCCATGACGGCACTTTCGGCGATCTTCTCCTTGCGGACGTAGTGGAACATCTCCGGACCGGTGTCCGCGTCCTTCAGCTCCGGGCGTTCGAGAATCTGTGTACTCACTGTTGACACCTCCAACTTTTTAGTTTGGCAGGTCGGTGGGGGGCGGTCCACCGCAGCCCACCCGAGGGCGGCCCGTACGGTAACGGAGGTGACCAACTTTCACACCCGTCTCGGCGCTGAGGTCGCCGACGCCCTGCGTGACGGTCGACCGGTCGTCGCCCTGGAGAGCACCATCGTCTCGCATGGTCTGCCCCGACCGGACAACCTGCGAGTGGCCCGCCAGATCGAGCGGGCCGTACGGGAGGCCGGCGCGGTCCCGGCCACCATCGGAATGGTCGGCGGCGAGTTGGTGGTGGGGCTCGACGACGCCCAGCTCACCCGGCTCGCCACCGTCGACGGAGTGAGCAAACTCTCCGTACGCGATCTGGCGGTGGCCGCCGCCACCGGCGCGGACGGCGCCACCACGGTGGCCGCCACCAGCGCGGTCGCCGCGGCGGCCGGGATCGGTGTCTTCGCCACCGGCGGGCTGGGCGGCGTGCACCGGGAGGCGGCGCAGACCTTCGACGAGTCCGCCGACCTGGTGACCCTGGCCCGGACGCCGATCGCGGTGGTCTGCGCCGGGGTGAAGTCGATCCTCGACGTGGGCGCGACGCTCGAGCGGCTGGAGACCCTCGGCGTGGGCGTGGTCGGCTACCGCACCCGGCGGTTCCCCGGCTTCTACCTGACCGACGCCGGCTTCGACCTGGACTGGTCGGTGGACTCCCCGGAGCAGGTGGCGGACGTGCTGGCCGCCCGGGAGCAGCAGGGGGTGCACGGCGGCGGGCTGATCGTGGCCAACCCGCTCCCGACCGACGAGCAGCTCGATCCGGCGCTGCACGACCGGACCCTCGCCGAGGGCCTCGCCCGGCTGGGCCGCGAGGGGGTGACCGGCAAGGCGGTGACCCCGTTCCTGCTGGCCCACTTCCACTCGGCCACCGAGGGCGCCAGCCTGGCGGTGAACGTGCGGATCATCCTGCGCAACGCCGACCTGGCCGCCCGGATCGCCGTCGCCGCGGCCGCCCTGCGCACCGACGCGCCGGCATGACCGGCCCGTCCCCGGTGGTCGTGGTCGGTGACCTGATCACCGATGTGGTGGCGGTGCTGGCCGGGCCGCTGGCCACCGGCTCGGACACCCCGGCGACGATCCAGGTCAGCGGGGGTGGCCAGGCGGCCAACACCGCGGCCTGGATCGCGGCGCAGGGCGTGCCGGTGACGCTGGTGGGTGCGGTCGGCGACGACAGCGCCGGGCGGGACCGGGTGGCCGAGCTGGAGCGGGTCGGCGTGGAGTGCGCCGTCGAGGTGCATCCGGGCTGCGCCACCGGCACGGTGATCGTGCTGGCCACCGCCGGGGAACGCACGATGGTCACCGAACGCGGCGCGAACCTGCGGCTGACCGTCGAGCACGTCGAGCGGGCGCTGGCCGCGGCGCCGGACGCCGCGCACCTGCACCTGTCCGGGTACTGCCTGCTGGACGCCGCGTCGCGGCCGGCCGGGCTGGCGGCGTTGGCCGCCGCCCGCGCGCGCGGGCTCACCACCAGCGTCGACGCGGCGTCCGCGGCGCCGCTGCGGCGGGTCGGCGCGGCGGCCTTCCTGTCCTGGGTACGCGACGTCGACCTGCTCCTGGTCAACGCGGACGAGGCCGGGGTGCTCGCCGGCGGGCTGGACCCGGGGGCGCAGGCGCGGGCGCTGTCGGTGTCGGCCCGGCGGGTGGTGGTGAAGCGGGGCGAGGCCGGGGCGGTCTGGGTCGACCGGAGCGCGACGGTGAGCGTGGCGCCCGCCCGGCGGGTCGCGGTGGTCGACGTCACCGGCGCCGGGGACGCCTTCGCGGCGGGCCTGCTGACCGCCTGGCTGGGCGGCGCGGAGCCGCGGGCGGCGCTGGGCCGCGCCGGCGATCTCGGGGCGCTGGCCGTCTCGACGGTGGGCGCCCGACCGACGGCCTGAACCGGGCGGACCCGCACGAGGCGGACCCCGCATGGCGCGACGGGCGCATGACGCGGACGGGCGCCGGACCGGACGGTCCGGCGCCCCGGCGGTCAGGGTTCGACGTCGATGATCTTGTGCGGCCGCTCCTCGGCGGTCAGGCTCATCGGCGGCGTCTCGTCGCGCATCCTGGGCTGGAACTTCCCCGCCAGCCGGTGCTGCTCCTTCGGCGGGCGGTCGTTGGCCAGCAGCACCGCCAGCCACGGGATGAGCACCATCCCGACGGCGCACAGCGGCAGCCAGAGCCAGAGCAGCGGGGCCTTCGCGCCGACCAGGATCGCACCGACGATCACGCAGGCCACCCGGATGCCCATCATCAGCACGTAGCGCTTCTGCCGACTGGTGAGTTGGTCGTCCTGGCTGCGCGAGGCGTCGGTGATCAGAATCGGCTGGTACGCCTGACGCTTCACCACGGACCTCCTCGAGGGGATTACGACCCATCCTGTCACTCCCGGGCCGTGATCAGCGAAAATCGACTCGTCCCGGTGCGTGTTACGTCCGTGGTACGCTCCGCCCGTGGGCAACCGCTTCAGCTTCACCGACGAGGCGTTGACCAACCTGCGGGTCTACGACGTCACACCCGGGGAAGTCTGGGAAGCCCTGCACAGCACCCGCCGGGTGATCCGGCACCTGGGCGACGACGTCATGGTCGTCTACGCGGCGAACCGCCGCGGCAGGCGGCTGGCCGTACTGCTCGCCGAGGCCGACGGCACCGACAACGACTGGGACATCCTCTCCGCCCGCGACCTGAGCGACGTCGAGGCCAAGCGCTACGACGAGGCCGTGCGGAGGGATCGCCGACGAGGAGGCGGTCACGATGAACCGTGACGACGCGACCAAGCGGTTCCACGGTGGCGACGACGCGTTCGCCGAGCTGATCGACGAGAGCCAGCCGGTGGAGCTGCCCACCCCCGACAGCGACGTGCCGATGGTCAGCCGCTCGGTACGCCTGCCGCTGGAGACCTACGAGCGGGTCCGGGCGGCCGCCGAGGCCCGGGGTATCGGCGTCACCACGCTGATGCGGCAGTGGATCGAGGCCGGGCTGGCCGACCTGGACGACTCCGCCACCGTCTCCCTCGCCGACGTACGGCGGGCACTGGCCTCGCTGTCCCGCCCGACCGCCGCCTGAGCCGGTCGGCTTCCGCCTGTGGCGGCGGCTACAGGGGCGACGTGGGTCGTTCGAGGGGGCGGCCGTGTGCCCGCGCGGTGTCGGCGGCGGCGATCCCGATCAGCACCGCCGCGCTCAGCCCGAGCAGCCCGACCGGCGGCAGCAGCGACGCCAGCGGGAGCAGGCCGAGCAGGAGCACCACGCCGATCACCCGGCTCCGCGACACCCGGGCGAAGATCTCGTACTCGAAGCGGGCCCGGGCGGCCAGGAAGAGTGCCGGGCCGCCCGTCACGAACACCGCCCAGCCCATCGGCATACGCCCGTGCGGGTGGGAGATCACCAGCTCGTAGCCGACCCCGGTGAGCAGCACAGCGGCCACGATCACCAGGTGCGTCCAGCTCGCCGACTCACCCAGCACTCCCGGCGAGCGGGCCACTCTGATCGCCTCGGCCAGCACGTGTCCGGCCCGGTGGAAGTAGATCCGCCACAGCAGCGCGGTGGTGAGGAACGACAGGGCGAAGGCGAGCGCCGCGCGCGAGGAGAAGACGCCTCCGCTGAAGGTCAACCCGATGACCAGGACCGTCTCGCCGAGTGCGATCAGGAAGAACTGCTGCTACCGCTCGGCCAGGTGCTCCCCCGCCACCGCCCAGCCCGAGGTACGCGCCGCGCCGCGCCCGGGCACCGGCCAGCCGAGCGCCAGCCCGGCGTAGTCCCAGGCCAGGGCGAGCGTCCACAGCACCTCCTGGGCCGGCGGCAGCAGCGCGCCGAGGAGCCAGGGCACCGCCCCGACCGCGAACCAGAGCAGGATCCGGCGGGTGACCGACCGGCGCGGATGCCCGCGCAGGGCCAGGGCGATCACGAGCGGCCGGCCGACCTGGATCGCCACGTAGCCGGCGCGAACGGCAGCGCCCGCTCGGCGAACGCCCGGGGCATCGCCAATCGGCCGACACGTCGTCGATCAGACGCTGCGAGACGCGGGCCAGGGCGAAGACGAAGACCAGGTCGAAGAAGAGCTCCAGGAAGGTGGCGCGGGGCGAGGTCGTCACGCCGCGCAGCAGCCCCCCACCCTGCCCGTCCGCCATGGCCCGCCCGTCGCCGCCGTCGCGGATCTCAACGAGCCGGCGCGCGGGCCGGTTGCGTCAGCCCTTCGCCGCCCGGGCCGCCGCCTTCGCCGCCTGCTTGAACTCGCGCACCCGGCGCAGCGACTCCGGGTCGGTGATGTCGGCCACCGACCGGTACGCGTCCGCATCGCCGTACCCGCCGGCGGCCTCCCGCCAGCCGTCCGGGCGCACGTCGTACCGCTTGCCGAGCAGGGCGACGAAGATCTGCGCCTTCTGCTTGCCGAAGCCGGGCAGCTCGCCGATGCGGCGCAGCAGCTCCCGCCCGTCGGCGGCGTCCGACCAGAGCCGGGCGGCGTCACCGTCGTACCGGTCGACGAGCACCTGGCACACCTGCTGGACCCGGGCCGCCATCGCCTTCGGGAAACGGTGCAGCGCCGGTGGCCGGGCGAAGATCTCGACCAGCGCCTCGGGGTCGTACCCGGCCAGCTCCCGGGCGTCCGGCTCGTGCCCCAGCCGCTGCACCAGCACGTACGGCGAGGTGAACGCCTTCTCGAGCGGGATCTGCTGGTCGAGGACCATGCCGGTCAGCAGGGCCAGCGGGCTGCGCTCCAGCAGCCGGTTGGCCTCGGGGTCGATGGGCAGCGAGAGCGTCATGCGCCCATCCTGCCGGTCGGCGCGACGGGCGCGTCGTCGACTCCCCGAGCGGGCGCCGGACCCACAGGAACACCAAGGTTAGCCTGTGCTAACTTCTTCGCGTCGGCGGAGGGCCCGCCGGCCGGAGCCGAAGGAGTGCCGCCGTGCCCGTTCCCGCCCGCAGGTCCCTCGCGGTCACCGTCGCCGCCGGCCTGCTCTCGTTCGGCCTGGTCGCCTGCGGGTCCGGCGAGGACGACGCCGCCGATCCCGGCAAGCCCGGCGACAAGACCATCACCGTCTACAGCGGCCGCAACGAGCAGCTGGTGAAGCCGCTGCTGGACCGGTTCACCGCGCAGACCGGCATCACCGTGAAGACCCGGTACGCCACCACCGCCCAGCTCGCCGCCCAGCTGGTCGAGGAGGGCGGCAAGTCCCCGGCCGACGCCTTCTTCGCCCAGGACGCCGGTGCCCTCGGTGCGGTCGCCAAGCGGGACATGTTCGCCCCGCTGCCCGCCGCCGACCTGGAGAAGGTGCCGCAGTCCTACCGGTCGCGCACCGGCCAGTGGGTCGGCGTCAGCGCCCGCTCCCGGGTGCTCGCCTACAACGCCGATGCCGTGCCCGCCGCCGAGCTGCCGACGTCGGTCTTCGCGCTGACCGAACCGAAGTGGAAGGGCCGGATCGGCGTCGCCCCGACCAACGCCTCGTTCCAGGCGTTCGTCACCGCGATCCGGGTGCAGCACGGCGACCAGAAGGCCAAGGACTTCCTCGCCGGGCTCAAGGCCAACGAGCCGCAGATCCGGGACAACAACGTCAAGATCGTGGAAGAGGTCGACAAGGGCACCATCGCGGTCGGCCTGGTCAACCACTACTACCTCGGCGAGGTGGCCAAGGAGAAGGGCACCACGCCGGACGCGCTGAAGGCGAAGCTGCACTTCTTCCCCGGCGGGGACACCGGCGCGCTGGTGAACGTCGCGGGCGTCGGCGTGCTGAAGCGCTCCGCGACGGACCCGGACACGAAGGCCTTCGTCGACTTCCTGCTCAACCCCGAGTCGCAGCGGTACTTCGCCGAGCAGACCTTCGAGTACCCGGTGGTGGCCGGGGTCGCCGCCCCGGCCGGCGTCCCGCCGCTGGCCGATCTGGACAGCCCGGAGATCGACCTCAACGACCTGGACACGCTGGACGCCACGATCGGCCTGATCAAGGACTCGGGGCTCGTACCCTGACCGCCCCGACCACCACGCCCGAGGCAGGGCCGGCCCGTTCCGGGCCGGCCCGCTTCGGCGTACCGGGGTCGTTGCGCCGGCTGGCGCCGCGCCCGGCGCTGCTCGCGGCCTCGACCGCCGCGGTCGCCGTGGCCCTGATCCCCCTGGTCTACCTCGCGGTACGCACCGCCGAGGCGGGCGCCGACCGGGTCGTCGCCGAGCTGTGGACCGAGCGGGTCGGGCTGCTGGCGGTCCGCAGCCTCGCTCTGGCCGCCGTGGTCACCACCGCCTGCGTACTGCTCGGCGTCGGCGCCGCCTGGCTGGTGACCCGGACCGACCTGCCCGGCCGGCGCGCCTTCGCGGTGCTCGCCGCGCTGCCGCTGGCCGTGCCCACCTACATCGCCGCGTTCGCCTGGGTCTCGCTGTTCGACCGGCTGGAGGGCTTCTGGCCGGCCGCGCTGGTGCTGACCCTCTGCTCGTACCCGTACGTCTTCCTGCCGGTCGCGGCGGCGCTGCGCGGCGCGGACCCGGCGCAGGAGGAGGTCTCCCGCTCGCTGGGCCGGGGCGGCTGGCGCACCTTCACCGACGTCACGCTGCGCCAGATCCGGCCGGCGACCGCCGCCGGGGCGCTGCTCGTCGCGCTCTACGTGCTGGCCGACTTCGGTGCGGTGTCGATCCTGCGCGCCGACACCTTCACCCGGGCCATCTTCATCGCCTTCGACCTGGGTTTCGACCGCACCGGCGCGTTGGTGCTCTCCAGCGTGCTGGTGGCGCTGACCGTGCTGCTGCTGGCCGGGGAGACCGCCACCCGCCGGCGCGGCGCCCGGTACGCCGGGCTCGGCGGCACCCGCCGCCCCGCCGCCCAGCTGCGCCTCGGTCCGGCCCGCTGGCCCGCGCTCGCCGCGCTGCTCGCGGTGGCCGCGCTGGCGCTCGGCGTGCCGGCGCTCAGCCTGGCCCGTCGGTTGGTCGGCGGGGTGTCCCGGCCCGGTGCGCTCGGCGAGGTCGCCACGGCCGCCGGCAACTCGCTCTGGCTGTCGCTGGCCGGCGCCGCGCTGACCATGCTGCTGGCCCTGCCGCTGGGGCTGCTCACCGCACGCGCCCCCGGCCCGCTGGCCACCGCGCTGGACCGGCTCGCCTACCTGGCCCACGCCCTGCCCGGGGTGGTGATCGGGCTGTCGCTGATCTTCTTCGGCATCAGCATCGCGTATCCGCTGTACCAGACGCCGTGGCTGCTGGCGCTGGCCTACGCGACGCTCTTCCTGCCGCTGGCCGTCGGCGCGGTGGCCGGCGCCGCCGCCCAGGCGCCACCCGGTCTGGAGGAGGTGGCCCGCTCGCTGGGGCGCGGGCCGCTGGCCGTGCTGCGCACGGTCACCCTGCCGCTGACCCTGCCCGGGATCGGGGCGGGGGCGGCGCTGGTCTTCCTCACCGGCATGAAGGAACTCCCGGCCACCCTGCTGCTGCGCCCCACCGGCACCGACACCCTGGCCACCGAGCTGTGGACGGCGACCTCCGTCGGGGCGTACGCGGCCGCCGCTCCCTACGCGGCGCTGCTGGTGGTCATCTCGGCGCTTCCCACCTGGTGGCTGGTCGCCCGGGGCGGCCTGCTCGACAAGGAGGACCGATGAGCGAGGTGGTGCTGACCGGCGTCGTCAAGCGGTACGGCCCGGTGACCGCGCTGGACGGCGTGGACCTGACCGTCCCGGCGGGCGCGCTGACCGCCGTCCTCGGCCCGTCCGGCTGCGGCAAGACCACCCTGCTGCGCTGCCTGGCCGGCTTCGAACGCCTGGACGCGGGAGCGATCCGGGTGGACGGGCGCGAGGTGGCCGGCCCCGGCCGGCACCTGCCGGCGCACCGCCGCCGGATCGCCGTGGTGCCGCAGGAGGGCGCCCTCTTCCCGCACCTCACCGTCGCGGCGAACATCTCCTACGGGCTGGACCGCGCCGACCGGCGGGGCGACCGGGTCGACCAGGTGCTGGCCCTGGTCGGGCTCGCCGGGTACGGCGACCGGATGCCGCACCAGCTCTCCGGCGGCCAGCAGCAGCGGGTCGCGGTGGCCCGGGCGCTGGCGCCGCGCCCGTCGCTGGTGCTGCTCGACGAGCCGTTCAGCGCGCTCGACGCCGGGCTGCGCGCCGGGCTGCGGCACGACGTCCGGGAGGCGCTGCGGGCCGACGGGGCGACCGCCGTGCTGGTCACCCACGACCAGGGCGAGGCCCTGTCGGTGGCGGACCGGGTGGTGGTGCTGCGGTCCGGGCGGGTGGTGCAGGCGGCCGCGCCGGGCACGCTCTACCGGGAGCCGGCCGACCAGTGGGTGGCCGGGTTCGTCGGCGATGCGGTGCTGCTGCCGGCGGTCGCCGCCGCCGGGGCTGCCCGCACGCCGCTGGGCACGCTGCCAATCGCCGGCCCGACGGCCGACGGCCCGGTCACCGTGCTGGTCCGTCCGGAGCAACTGCGCCTGGCTCCCGCGTCGGGCACCGACGCGGTGACCGCCACCGTGCTGCGGCACGACTTCCACGGTCACGACGCGCTGGTCGCTCTCCGGCTGGCCGACGACACCCGGGTCACCGCCCGGGTCTTTTACGGGACCGACCCCGTCGAGGTCGGCGCCGAGGTGGCGGTACGCGTCGACGGAACGGTCCGCGCCTGGCCGGCTGCGCCCCGTCCCGCCCAGGTGGACGAGTCGGCACTGCCGGTCTGCTGACGAAGCTCGTGACCGGCCGGCGTCACCGTGGCGTCCAGTAAGGCCTGGCCCCGTGCCTAGCCCATGTCGCGGCCCGAACCCGCTAGTCTCGGGACGTCGTCTGAAAGAGGTGGGCCGTGCCAAGTCTGGAGAGGCCGCGCGTCGAGTACCGCACGCCGGAGGACCTGGTCCGGGACGTCACCGCCGGGCTCATCCGGATTCCCCCTTTCCAGCGCTCGTTCAAATGGGAGGCCGCGGACATCGTCAGGCTGTTCGACAGCCTGCTGCGCGGCTTTCCGATCGGCAACCTGCTGCTGTGGCGACGCCCCGCGCCGGCCCAGCGTCTCCAGGTCGGGCCACTCGAGGTCGAGGCACCCGAGACGGCCACCGCCCTTTGGGTGGTCGACGGCCAGCAGCGCATCGTCTCCCTCGTGGGCGCGCTCACCCAGGCCGACCGGTCAGTGGATCCCCGCTTCCGGGTCCATCTGGACCTGGACACCGGCGAGTTCCACACAACCGGCACCCGTCAACGTCCCCCACGATCCTGGGTACCGGTCAACTTCCTGCTGGACACCGCCGTCCTCCTGCGGTGGATGCGGGACAACTCCGACTGGTTGACGGAGCCCCAGCTCGCGCTCGCCGATCAAGCCGCCAAGGCGATACGCGAATACCAGATCCCGACGTACGTGGTGCACTCGACGGACGAGAACGCGCTGCTGGAGATCTTCACCCGGATGAACACGACGGGGAAGCGGCTGACAAAGTCGGAGGTGTTCCAGGCACTGCACGCGGGGGCGGTCGGCGACGAGCTGAGCAGCCTGCACGGGCTCGGTCAGGTCCCCGCAACGCTGGGATTCGGCGCTCTCGACGACCGGCTCGCGCTGCGGTGCGTGCTGGCCTACCGCGGTGGTGACATTTTCCGGGAGGACTTCCGTCAGGAGTTCGGGCCGCACGACGACCCGAGCGAGACGCTACGCGAGGTGGCCGCCCGGCTTCGTGAAGCGATCACCTTCCTGCGTGGAGAATGCGGCATTTCACACATCAAGCTCCTGCCGTATTCGCACGTGCTGCCGATCCTCGTGAGGTTCCATCGCCTGCACGGAGTCCCCACGGGCCGATCTGCCACCCTGCTCCGCCGCTGGGTGTGGCGGAGCGCCGTCGCCGGCACCCGCGCCCGAGGGGTCAGCGTGGCTGACGTCCGCAACCAGGTGACCGCCGTGGACGTCCCCGAACCCGTGGAGGCAGCCGTCGACCTGCTCAGGCAGGTGCAACCCTTCCCCGACTTCACGGCCGAACTGGACAAGGTCCACTTCAACCACGCCATGACGAAGCTCAACACGCTAGGCCTGCTCTCGGCCGAGCCACGCCACGTGATGAACGGCGAGATCATCGATGTCACCAAGCTCCTCGAACAGGGCAGCCCGCTCCGCCCGCTCCTGCCGGAGGACGACGCCCCGGTCCTTGCGAGCACCATCGCGAACCGCTTCATTCTTCCGCCCGGCGAACGGACGCCACCCGCCGCCCTCGCGGCTGCGCCACCATCGGTCGCGGCCAGCCACCTCGTCAGTGAGGAAGGCCAGCACCTGCTCGCGCACGGCGACTGGAGCGCATTCCTCGTGCTGCGGACGGAGGAGTGTGTCCGTGTCATCACCGGCCACGTGAACCGGATGGCGGAGTGGGGTGCCCGGGACGGGCGGGCGATGTCCGACATCCTCCGGTCGGCGGCCTGACGTGCCGCCGGTGGTGGCGGAGGTGCGGCTGCATGGCCGTCGGGTCGGCGAGCTGCGGTTCCTCCAGGGAGGCTCGGAGTTCAGGTACGACGACGACCTTTCCTCGCCCGGGCATCTCGTGCTCGGCCAGATCTTCGAGGACGACCCCCGTGCCCTCCGACGCGCTCGTGTCGGCCTGCCCGCCTGGTTCAGCAACCTGCTGCCCGAGGGGGCGTTGCGCCGCCAGATAATCCATGAGCTGGGCGGGGGCAACGTCGGTGACTTCACCCTCCTCCTCCGAGTGGGCGGTAACCTTCCCGGCGCCGTGACCGTCCACGCGGACAACGAGCCCGAGGATGACATCCTCTCTGGGACCGTCGAGGAGGCCGACCATCCGCTCCGGCATTCGCTGGCGGGAGTGCAGCTCAAGTACTCGGTCTCGGCGGACCGGCTCGCCATCCCCGTGAGCGGCAACGGCGGCTGGTGGATCGTCAAGCTGCCTGATCGCGGCCTGCGTGACCTGCCCCTGAACGAGTACCTGACCATGAGATGGCTGGCAGCCGCCGGCTACCCGGTACCGGCCGTGCATCTCGTGCGGGCGGACGCGGTAAAAGGGCTCCCGGACGGGCTGGCCGATCCCACCGAACTGGTCTATGTCATCCAGCGATTCGATCGCACCGCTGCCGGCCGTGTGCATGTGGAGGACTTCGCACAGGTTGCCGATGTCGAGCCAATGTTCAAGTACAGCGAATCCGGCGCTTCGTACGACACCCTCGCCGCAGCCGTTCGTCAACTGACCGGCGACGCCGGCTACCACGACTTCATCCGCCGCCTCGTCGCGATGCTGGTGGTGGGCAACACGGACGCACATCTGAAAAACTGGGCGATCATCTATCCGGACGGCCGCACCCCGCAACTGACCCCCGTTTACGACTTCCACTCGCTGTCGTTCTACTCACGCTACCGCTGGGCACCCCTGGCGCTCAGCTTGGACGCCGAAACCGTTCCATCCGCCATCACTCCGGACCATTTCCGCCGGCTGGCCGAACGGGCCGGCGCCGACCCCGGACGCACGGTGGAGACAATCGCCGAGGCAGTCGCCCAGCTTCGCGAGGCGTGGACTACGGCAGTGGCGACTGAGGCACGGAGCCGCTTCGACGCCTTGGCCGACCACTACACCGACCGTCTGGCTACACTCCCGCTCTGCCAGTCCATCGACTGACCGGACATGTCGTCCCCGCGGGGACGCGGCCCGGTGGACAGGGGTGGTGTCCACCGGGCCGCGTCGGACGGTGCCGTCAGTTGACGACGAAGAGCAGCCGGTTCGGCGAGCCCGTGCCCGGGTTGGTCACCCTGCCGGTGGTGGCGTTGGTGGTCAGGTAGCTGGCCACCTGCGCCGGGGTGTACGACGGGTTGGCCGAGAGCACCAGCGCCGCGGCGCCAGCCACATGCGGCGAGGCCATCGAGGTGCCGCTGATCGTGTTGGCGGCGGTGTCGCTGGTCCGCCAGGCGGACAGGATGCTCGACCCCGGCGCGAAGACGTCCACGCAGGAGCCGTAGTTGGAGTAGGACGCGCGGGCGTCGCTGCTGGTGGTGGCGCCGACGGTGAGCGCGGCGGCGGCCCGGGCGGGCGAGTAGCCGCAGGCGTTGGCGCTGGAGTTGCCGGCCGCCACCGCGTACGTGACGCCCGAGTTGACCGAGTTGGTCACCGCGTTGTCGATGGCGGAGCTGGCGCCGCCGCCGAGGCTCATGTTGGCCACCGCCGGCTTGACCGCGTTGGCGGTCACCCAGTTGATGCCGCTCACCACGCCGGTGGTGCTGCCGCTGCCCGAGCAGTTGAGCACCTTCACCGCGATCAGGCGGGCGGCTTTCGCCACGCCGTACCGGTTGCCGCCGACGGTGCCGGCGACGTGGGTGCCGTGGCCGTTGCAGTCGGTGTTGTTGCCGTCGACGGTGTTGGTGCCCCAGCTGGCCCGGCCACCGAAGTCGGTGTGGGTGGTCCGGATCCCGGTGTCGATGATGTACGCCCGGACGTTGGAGGCGGTGTTCGGGTACGTGTAGCTGGCGTTGAGCGGCAGGCTGCGCTGGTCGATCCGGTCCAGGCCCCACGGCGGGTTGGCCTGGGTGCCCTGGACAGTGACCACCCGGTCCTGCTCGACGTAGGCGACGGCCGGGTCGGCGGCGAGCCGGCGGGCCTGGCCGGCGGTCATCTTCGCGCTGAAGCCGGTGAGGGCGGCGCTGTAGACGTCGGCGACGCTGCCGCCGTACCGCTTGGCGAGGGTGGCGGCGCGGTCCGGCACGGCGGTGCGGGCGGCGAGGGTGTTCGCGGCGCCGACCGCGTCGGTCCGCAGCACGACCAGGTAACTGCCGCTGATCGCGCCGGGCGCGGACGCGCCACGGACCTCCCCGGTGGGGGCGGCGAGGGCGGGGGTGGACGCGGCGACGGAGAGCGCCGCCGCGGCGGCCGCGGCGGCGAGGGCGCGGATCGCGCGGCGCCGGGAAACGGGCAGAGCGGACATCGTCTGACTCCCTACCGGTACGCCCCGGACAGGCTGGTGGCCGCCGGGACGCCCATCGACGGATGTTGGGGCAGATGCTAGCCATACATTGATGGTCATAAAAGAGATAACAACCGATCAATACAGCTCGCGGTATGGATGTCGCGGGTGCCGGCCGATCGACCGCCGTCGGGGGGCAGGATGGCGACGTGGAACGACACGACATGCTGCTCTCCCCCGCCGGCGTCGAGGCGCTGCGCACCGCGCTGACCCGGGCGGACTTCACCTCGAACGGGATCGCCGGCCGGCTCGGCGCGCAGGCCACCGGCGGGGTGGCCCGCAACGACTTCCGCGCCGCCCTGCGCGCCACCGAGGACCGCGACCCGCTCGCCACGCTGATCCGGGTCTTCATCTGCGACCAGACCGAGCCCGAGGCGGCGGTCGCCGCCGCGCTCGCCCCGCTGGACCTCGCCGAGGCGCTCGCCGGCGGGCTGGTCGAACGGCACGGCGACGGCCTGCGCGCCGGCGTCGACCTGGAACCGTACGGGGACGACTGGTGGGTCCTCGCCGACGTGCCGGCCAGCGCCCGCCCCGGCCGGCCGCTGCACAGCGAACACGTGCTCGGCATCGGCGGCGCCACCCAGACGCTGATCGGCGCCACCGTCCGCCGGCCGGTGCAGACCGCGCTGGACCTGGGCACCGGCTCCGGCGTCCAGGCGCTGCACCTGGCCACCCATGCCCGCCGGGTCACCGCCACCGACGTCTCCGAGCGAGCGCTGCGCTTCGCCGCCACCACCGCGGCGCTCAACGGGCAGGACTGGGAGCTGCTCTGCGGCGACCTGGTCGCCCCGGTCGCCGGGCGCCGCTTCGACCTGGTGGTGAGCAATCCACCGTTCGTGGTCGGCCCGGGCACCACCACCCACGTCTACCGCGACTCCGGGCGGGTCGGTGACGCGATCGGCGCCGAGCTGGCCGCCGCCGCGCCGGGCCTGCTCACCGAGGGCGGCACCATGCAGTACCTGGCGAACTGGGTGCACGTGGCCGGCGAGGAGTGGCACGAGCGGGTGACCGGCTGGTTCGCGGGTACCGGCCTGGACGCCTGGGTGATCCAGCGCGAGGTGGCCGACCCGATGGCGTACGTCAACCTCTGGCTCACCGACGTCGGCGAGGCGACCGACCCACAGCGGATGGCGGCCTGGCTGGACTGGTTCGACGCGCACAAGGTGCAGGCGATCGGCTTCGGCATCGTCTCGCTGCGCCGGTCCGGGCACGCCGACCCGGTGATCCGGGTGGAGGACCTGCGCCAGCGGGTGGAACCGCCGATGGGCGACCAGGTCGCCACCTGGTTCGACCGCCAGGACTTCCTCCGGGTACGCGACATCGACGGGCTGCTCGCCGAGCGCTACCGGGCCGCCGAGGGGCTCCAGCTGCGGCAGGAGGCCACCATGGGCGACGAGGGGTGGGCGGTGGACCGGCAGGTCCTCACGATGCCGCACGGGCTGCGCTGGAGCGAGGAGGTCGACCCGCTGGTGCTGGCGCTGGTCGGCGGCTGCGACGGCCGGCTGGCGCTGCGCGACCAGCTCGCCCTGCTGGCCGCCGCGCACGACGTCACCCCGCAGGAGCTGGCCGAGGCGGCCGGCCCGATCGTGGCGCACCTGGTCGAACGCGGCATCATCGAGCCGGTGACCGCATGACGCGGGTGACGCGGGTGACGCCGGTGACTCGGATGGCGCCGGCGGTGCCGGGCGGCCGAACGGGGGTCCGCTGATGCGGGCGGTGGTGCAGACGGTCGGCCGGGCGAGCGTGACGGTCGACGGCGCGGTGGTCGGCCAGATCGACGACGGGCTGCTGGTGCTGCTCGGCGTCACGCACGCCGACACGCCGCAGGTGGCGCAGACCATGGCCCGCAAGATCCACGAGCTGCGCATCCTCGACGACGAACGCAGCGCCGCCGACACCGGCGCCCCGATCCTGGTGGTCAGCCAGTTCACCCTCTACGGCGACGCCCGCAAGGGCCGGCGTCCGAGCTGGACCGCCGCCGCCCCCGCGGAGGTCGCCGAACCCCTGGTGACGGCGGTGGTGGAGGCGCTCCGCGACCGCGGCGCCAAGGTCGAGACGGGCCGCTTCCGCGCCCACATGCTGGTGGAAAGCGTCAACA
>NZ_JAGPYL010000139.1:0-15975 GCF_018070095.1 Micromonospora sp. U56 | reverse complement strand
GACGATACGTCTGGCCGGCCAGGCGGTCCGCTGGACCAACGCCACCGAACGCGAAGCCGCACTACGCATCGACGCCGAACGACTTATTGCAGCGTAACCACTCGGTTACCCGACGGTCTCTCAGAGGTGCGTACGCAGGAAGTCCAGCTCCAGCCGGAGCAGCCGCTCGGACAACCCGTCGGCGGCCAGGTGGCTGGCCCCGGTCAGCGGCAGCACCGCGTGCGGGCGCCCGGTGGCCAGCAGCGCCGCCGACAGCCGCAGCGTGTGCGCGGCCACCACGTTGTCGTCGGCCAGGCCGTGCACCAGCAGCAGCGGCCGGGCCTGCTCCGACTCGAGCAGCGGCTCGGCGGCCAGCTCCACCAGCGAGTGGTGGCCGTACACGTCGATCCCGTCGTCCGGCAGGCCCAGGTAGCGCTCCGTGTAGGCGGTGTCGTACAGGTGCCAGTCGGTGACCGGGGCGCCGGCGATGCCGCAACGGAACAGCTCCGGGTGCCGCAGCACGGCCAGCCCGGCCAGCCAGCCGCCGAACGACCAGCCCCGGATCGCCACCCGGTCCAGGTCCAGGTCCGGGTGCTTGCCGGCCAGCGCGGTCAGCGCGTCGACCTGGTCGGCCAGGATCACGTCGGCCAGCCGGCGGTGCACCGCCTTCTCGAACGAGGGCGCCACCCCCGGGGTGCCCCGGTTGTCGACGGTCACCACCGCGAAGCCGGAGTCGGCCCACCACTGCCGTTCCAGCCAGGCCGCCCGCGCGGCCACCACCTCCTGGTGCCCCGGACCGCCGTACACGTCCAGCAGCACCGGCAACCGGGTGCCCTTGACGTGGTCGCTCGGGTAGAGCACGCCGGACGGCAGCCGCCGGTCGGTCACCCGGACCAGCATCGGGCGCGGGGCGTACGGCGGGGTGGCGGCCAGCGAGCGCAACTGGGCCACCTCCCGGTCGCCGCGCCAGACCGACCAGCTCGTCCCCGCGTCGTCCAGCGAGGCGGTGCCCACCACCAGCACGTCCCCGCCGACCGCGCCGGTGTGCCAGCCGGGGGTGCCGCTCATCCGGCGGGCGTCCACGCCGCCGCCGATCACCGTGCGGACCCGGTACAGGTGGCGCTGGCTCGGCTCGCCCTCGCTCGCCTCGACCAGCAGGTCCGCCGGGCCGCCGCCGGTGGGCAGCCGCCCCACCACCCGGCGTACGTAGAGCGAGGGCGGGGTGAGCAGGGTGCCGTCGGCAAAGAGGCAGCGGGCGTCGTACCCGTCGTGGGCCAGCTCCCCGCCGACCAGGACCCGGCCGTCCGGCAGATGCGCCGGGGTGCCCGGGATCGGCTCCACCCAACGCGGGTCGGCCAGCTCGGCGTGCACCTGCGTCTCCCCGGTGCGCGGGTCCACGGCCAGCACCAGGCCGTGCTGCTGCGAGCGGCGCAGCACCGTGATCAGCGGCCCGCCGTCGGCCCAGCCCACCGAGGCCAGGTAGGGATAGGTCTCGCGGTCCCAGTGCACGTCGACCCAGCCGTCGTCGAGGTCGAGCAGGTGGAGGCTGACCTCGGCGTTCGGCCCGCCCGCCCGGGGGTACGCGACCGTGGTCGGCGGACTCGTCGGGTCGGCCGGGTCGTGCAGGTGCCAGCGCGGCAGCCGGGACTCGTCCACCCGGGCGGCCAGCACCGACCGGCCGTCCGGCGCCCACCAGTAGCCGCGGAACCGGTCGAACTCCTCGGCCGCGACATGCTCGGCCAGCCCCCAGGTCACGCCGCAGTCCTCGCCGGCAAGCAGGGTGTCGGTCCCGTCGGACTCGACCACCCGCAGCTGGCCCCGGCGGACCCCATCGGCGGCGTCGGTGACGTACGCCAGCCGCTCGCCGGTCGGGTCCGGGCGCGGGTCGATCACCGGCCCGACGGTCTCCACCTCGACCACGTCGCCGTGCACCAGGTCGGCCCGGAACAGCCGCCCGGCCAGCGCGAAGACCGCCACCCGGCCGGCGGCGTCCAGGGCGTACGAGCCGATGCCGGCGCTGCTGAGCCGCAGCCGTTCGCGCAGCGCCCGCTCGCCCGGGGCGAGCGCGCCCGGTTCGGTGTCGGCGCCGAGCAGCGCGGCCGGGTCGGCGATCAGCCGCTCCTCGCCGCTGGCGACCTCCAGCGACCAGAGTTGCTCGGCCGGGTCCTCGGGACCGCCCGAGCGGAGGAAGACCACCCGGGAACCGTCGTCGGCCACGGAAACGGCGCGCGGCGCCCCGTGGCTGAACCGACGGGTGCGGGCGGCCAGCTCGGGAAAGTCCACAGCTCCAGATCGTAGGGCGGCTCGCGACGTGATGTGGCCGACCTGGGCGGACGCGTCAGGCTGGGCGGACGAGGACCGCCGGTTAGAGTGACGGACGTGACGACGCTGCCCGATCGACGCCTTCTGCTGGTTCACGCGCACCCCGACGACGAGTCCATCGGCACCGGGTCGACGATGGCCTGGTACGCCGCCAGCGGCGCCCACGTCACGCTGGTGACCTGCACTCTCGGCGAGGAGGGCGAGATCCACGTGCCGGAGCTGGCGCAGCTCGCCGCCGCCGAGGCCGACCAGCTCGGCGGCTACCGGATCGGCGAGCTGGCGGCCGCCTGTGCCGCCCTCGGCGTCACCGACCACCGCTTCCTCGGCGGCGCCGGCCGCTACCGCGACTCCGGCATGATGGGGCTCGCCACCAACGAGCACCCCCGGGCCTTCTGGCAGGCCGACCTCGACGAGGCCGCCGGGCACCTGGTGGAGATCATGCGTGAGGTCCGCCCGCAGGTCATGATCACGTACGACCCGAACGGCTTCTACGGCCACCCCGACCACATCCAGGCCCACCGGGTGGCGATGCGGGCGCACGAGCTGGCCGCCGCCGAGGGCTTCGCCCCGGCCAAGGTCTACTGGACGGCCATGCCGCGCAGCGTGCTGGAGGCCGGCCTGACCACCTTCACCGAGGCGTCCGACAACCCCTTCGACGGCATCGACAGCATCGACGAGCTGCCCTTCGGCACGCCCGACCCGCAGATCGCCGCGCGGATCGACGCCACCGACCAGCATGCCGCCAAGGAGGCGGCGATGCGGGCGCACGCCACCCAGATCCCGGCCACCTCGTGGCTGTACTCGATCGCCGGCAACTTCGGCGCCGAGTTCATGGGCGTGGAGTACTTCACCCTCGCGGTGGGCGAGAAGGGCCCCGGCAAGGGCCCGTACGGCTGGGAGGACGACCTCTTCGCCGGGCTGGCCGCGGACGGCACCGACCGCTCCCCGGTCGCGGTGGCCGGGCTCCGGTGACCCTGCCCGCCGCGCCGATGACGGTGGTCGAGGAGCAGGTGACACCGCCGCCCCCGGGCCGGTCCACGCGGCTGCTCGACGTCGCCCTGCGGATCGCCGGCGGGCTGGTCTCGGTGGTCGGCGGGGTGCTGGTGGCGCTGCTCGGGCTGCTGCTGTCCACCGTCCGGGTGGGCGGTCACCTGATCGGGGTGTCGGTGCTGGTCACCATCGGTGCGGCGATCGCGGTGAGCTGGTTCGCGTACGCCACGGTCGGCCGCAGGTGGGCGGTGGCGCTGCCGGCGTTGCCGTGGTTCGTGCTGATGGCCGTGGCGGCGGTCCGCACCACCGAGGGCGACCTGCTCGTCGCCGGCGACAACTGGGTGGGGCTGGGCATGATCACCGCCGGGGCGATGACCTTCGCGGTGATGGCGTTCCGGCAGATCCTCGGCCCGCCGCAACGACGTCACGACGGGTGATGACGCCGCACAGCCTGTGGTGGTAGACATTCCTGCCAGAAGGCTCGCCGGTGGGGCGGGCGATACGGCAGGAGGCGTGCGATGGGGAATCGGTGGCGCGCGGTCGGCGTGCTCGCGGGGGCGCTGTTCGCGGTCAACGTGGTGGCTCGGGTGATCATCAAGCTCGGCTTCGACGGGAACGACACCGCCGCCGACCGGGTCTCGCTGGGCATGTTCGTGGTGATCGGGCTGATCCTCGCCGGGGTCGTCTTCGTGCAGGGCCGTACCCGTCCGGTGAACGCCTGGGGCACCGACGTGGGCGCGGCGGTGCTGGTGGCGCTGCTGCTGACCGTGCTGGTCGGGCCGCTGCTGGTCGGCAACAACCCGTTCGGCGGGGGCGCCGGGCTGTTCTTCGCCCAGATCTGGCTCTACCTGCTGGCCGCCGGGGCCGGCGTGGCGGTCGGCTACCTGCTGCTCACCGCGCTCGGCCTCGACCATCGTTCGCAGCAGCTCAAGCGGTACGCCGAGATCAAGTCGGCCAAGCCGCGCCGGGTCGTCCGCCGCTGAGGCGTCGAGTTCTCCGGTCCCGATCGGCCGGGCTTGGGTCCCGGCGTGTCGTGGCGTCGGTGGCAACGTCGGTGTGAGCGATATGCCTGAGCGGCATATTTATGACTCTCAGGCATATCGCTCGTACCGGTGTCGTCCTCCGGCCGGCCCCGGTGCGGGAGGTCGCGCTGTCGCGTCCGGAGCATCCGCGGTTCGCGGACGAGGCGCACCTCAAGCCGGACAGGCCCCGGCCGGGTCGGGGCCCGCCTGTGGCGGCCCCCGACCCGGCGCTGCTACTCGCTGGCCGAAGGAGGCGTCACGACGTGCGTCGTGCCGCGTCCAGTTCCTCCGGTACCCCGAACGACCTGCGGGAATCGTCCCTGTGCTCAGTCCGGGGCGACCCGGGTCAGGTAGGTGTGGTGGGTGGTGAAGCCGAGTCCCCGGTAAAGCGTCACCGCGGCGGTGTTGCGCTGCTCCACCTGGAGGAAGGCGTGCGTCGCCCCCTCCGCCACGCCCCAGTCGACCAGGGCCCGGACCACCCGGCCGGCCAGCCCCCGCCGCCGGGCCTCGGGCACCACCTCGATCAGGCTGAGCCCGAGCCAGCGTCCCCGCCCGGTGACGGTGCCCCGGCCGATCGCGACCAGCGTGCCGTCGGCGTACACGTGGGCGAAGCGGACCCGGGCCACGGCGGTGAGCACGTGCCGGGCGGCGTCCGGGAGGCCGCCCTTGCGGCCGGCGGCGATCGCGAGCCAGTCGTCCGACGGCGCGGCGGCCAGCTCGACCGGCGGCGAGCCGGCCGGGGCCGACGCGACCGGCGGCAGCGCGGCGAGGGCGACGGTCTGCACCAGCACCGGTGGCCGGCTGCCCCAGCCCCGGGCGTCCAGCTCCGCGCCGACCGGCGCGGCCAGCGGGAGCGGGGTGTTCACCATGGCCGGTTGCCCCTGGTCGGCGTACCAGCGCTCCACCGCGTCCAGCGCGGCCGGCAGCGGCCGGTCCGGGTCGCCCACCGGCAGCGCGGAGTTGGCCCGGCCGGACCAGCCGGCGGCGGACCGCAGCAGCCATTCGCCCAGCCGGTCCCGGACGGCGGCGGGCCACGCCTCGTCGGAGGCCAGCTCCAGCTCGATCACGGCGGAGGCGGTCGGCCGGCGGGTCGGCGGCACCCGCTTGGCCCGGTGCACCTCGGTCACCGGCACCCGCAGCCGACCCTGCGTGGTGGCGAGAGTGAGATGGGTCTCGGTCAGCTCGACCAGCTCGCCGAGAGCGTCCGAAAAGAGGGGGCGGCCCTCGCGAATCCCCACAATGCGGCGCACCACGATCCGGTGGCCCACGTCCTGCTGTCGGAGCACGATCGACCTCCTCCCCGGCGAGATACTAGGCTCTTACCGTCGCGGGTGATCGCGGCGAGTCTTGCGGAGGAGAAGACCGGTGACCTACATCATCGCCGAGCCGTGCGTGGATGTGCTCGACAAGGCATGCATCGAGGAGTGCCCGGTCGACTGCATTTACGAGGGCAATCGGATGCTCTACATCCACCCCGACGAGTGCGTCGACTGTGGTGCCTGTGAGCCGGTCTGCCCGGTCGAAGCCATCTTCTACGAGGACGACGTCCCGGAGCAGTGGAAGGACTACACCGGGGCCAACTACGAGTTCTTCGAGGACCTCGGCTCGCCGGGTGGCGCGTCGAAGATCGGCAAGGTGGAGAAGGACGCGACGTTCGTCGCCGCCCAGCCGCCGCGCGGAGAGGGCCACTGAACCGGCCCGCGCCGGTCTCGTCGCGGCTGCCCGAGTTCACCTGGGACACGCTGGACGCCGCGGCCACCGTGGCCGCGGCGCACCCGGACGGTCTGATCAACCTCTCGATGGGCACGCCGGTCGACCCGGTGCCCCCGGTGATCCGGCAGGCGCTGGCGGACGCGTCCGACGCCCCGGGATACCCGCTGACCGCGGGCACCCCGGCGCTGCGCGACGCCATCGCTGGCTGGGTGGCCCGCACCTGCGAGGCCGGGATCGACGGGCTCGGCGTCCTGCCCACGATCGGCTCCAAGGAACTGGTCGCCTGGCTGCCCACCCTGCTCGGGATCGGCCCCGGCGACGTGGTCGTGGTGCCGTCGATCGCCTACCCGACGTACGAGGACGGGGCCCGGCTCGCCGGCGCCACCACCGTCCGCGCCGACTCGCTGACCGCGGTCGGCCCGACCTCCCGGGTACGCCTGGTCTGGGTCAACTCGCCCGGCAACCCGACCGGTCGGGTGCTGCCCGCCGCCCACCTGCGCAAGGTGGTCGACTGGGCCCGCGAGCGGGGCGCCGTGGTGGCCAGCGACGAGTGCTACCTGCCGCTGGGCTGGACGGCCGACGCCGAGCCGGTCTCGGTGCTCTCGCCCGAGGTCTGCGGCGGGTCGTACGACTCGGTGCTGGCGGTGCACTCGCTCTCCAAGCGCTCCAACCTGGCCGGCTACCGGGCCGGCTTCGTCGCCGGCGACCCGGCGCTGGTGGCCGAGCTGCTCAAGATCCGCAAGCACGCCGGCATGATCGTGCCCGCGCCGGTGCAGGCCGCCATGGTGGCCGCGCTCTCCGACCAGGCGCACGCCGACGAGCAGCGGGAACGCTACCGGGCCCGGCGGGAGACGCTGCTCGCCGCGTTCACCGGGGCGGGCTTCACCGTGGAGCACTCGGAGGCCGGGCTCTACCTGTGGATGACCCGGGGCGAGGACTGCTGGGCGACGGTGGACTGGCTGGCCCGCCGGGGCATCCTGGTCGCCGCCGGCGTCTTCTACGGCCCCGGCGGGGCGCAGCACGTCCGGGCCGCGCTGACCGAGTCCGACGCACACGTCGCGGCGGTCGCCGCGCGGCTCGCACAGGGCTGACGCGCCGATGGGCGGGGCCGGCGGGGTGGTCCGGGCGGCGGTGGTCGGCACCGGGCTGATCGGCGGTTCGGTGCTGCTCCGGCTGCACGCCGCTGGGCTGGACGTGGCCGGCTGGGACCCGGACGAGGCGACCCGGCGGCAGGCCCGGCGGGTGGGCGTACCGGCACCGGAGCGTCTGGTCGACGCGGTGGCCGACCGGGACGTGGTCTTCCTCTGCGGGCCGCTGCCCACCCTGCCGCGGACCCTGGTCGAGGTGGCCGCGGTGACCGCCGAGGACTGCCTGCTCACCGACGTTGGGAGCACCAAGGCGGAGCTGGCCGCGTTCGCCGCCGCGCAGCGGCTGACCCACCGTTTCGTCCCCGGCCACCCGATGGCGGGCACCGACCGGGCCGGCCTGACCGCGGCGGTGCCGGGGCTCTTCGACGACGCGGCCTGGGTGCTCTGCCCCGCGCCCGGCCCCGGCCTGGCCGCCTTCCGCCGGCTCACCGTGCTGGTGATGGAGGTGTTCGCCGCCCGGGTGGTGCCGATGGCGGCCGACCGGCACGACGCGGTCGTCGCGCTCGCCTCGCACGTGCCGCACCTGCTCGCCGGTGCCCTCGCCGGCGCGGCCGAGCGCTCCCCGCTGCGCGACGCCGTCCTCGGCCTCGCCGCCGGCAGCTTCCGCGACGGCACCCGGGTCGCCGGCACGCCACCGGAGCGGACGGCGAACATGCTGCTCGCCAACCGGGCGGAGGTGCTGGCCGCGCTGGCCTCGGTCACCTCCTTCCTGGACGAACTGGTGGCCGCGCTGCGCGACGACGACCGGGCCGCGCTCACCGCCCGGCACGGCGAGGGCCGCGACGCCCGGGCCGCGCTGGCCGGCCGCGCGACGGTCGAGCTGCGGCGGGCCTTCCCGCTGGCCGGCAGCGGGGACGCGGAGCTGCGCTTCCTGCTCGAGCTGGGCGCGGCCGGCGGGTACCTCGACGGGTGCCGGACGACCGGCGACCAGGTCGAGTACGTGGCCCGTCGGTTGGCCGTGGAACCGGGCGGCCCACCGGGCCCGCCGCTAGGGTGAGGGCGTGACAGACGGACCGGTCGTGGCGGTGCGCGGTGAGGCGTACCGGGAGGTCGCGCCCGAGCTGGCCCGCTTCCAGGTGACCGCGACGGCCCGCGAGCGGGACCGGGAGGTCACCCTGACCCGGCTCGCCGAGCGGGCCGCCGCCGTGCGGGTGCTGCTCGACGAGCACGCCGCCGCCCTCGACCGCCGGGAGGCCGGCGACCTGCGGGTACGCCCCGAGACCAACCGCTCCGGCGAACGGGTGGTCGGCTACCACGGCAGTGTCACCACCAGCGTCACCGTCACCGACTTCGCCGTCCTCGCCGAACTGATGCTCCGCCTGGCCGACCAGGAGCAGGTCGAGGTGGCCGGCCCCTGGTGGTCGCTGCGGCCGGACAGCCCGGCCCACCGGGAGGCCCGGCACGCCGCCATCGCCGACGCGCTGCACCGGGCCCGGGAGTACGCCGAGGCGTTGGGCGCCCGGGTCACCGCCCTGCTGGAGCTGGCCGACGCCGAGGAGGGGTTCGCCCCGATGGCCGGCGCGGCGTTCTCCCGCCGGATGGAGAAGGGCGCGCCGCCGGAGCTGGAACTCGACCCGCAGCCGCAGACCGTGCACGCCGTGGTGCGGGCCCGGTTCACCGTCAGCGACCCGGTGCTGCCCTGATGCCCGAGGCCACCCCGCTCCCGGTCGACGACCTGGTGGCCCGGGCCCGTGCCCTGGCCGAGGCGGGGCCCCGGCAGTTGCTCGGCATCGCCGGGGCGCCCGGGGCGGGCAAGTCCACTCTCGCCGAGCGGATCGTCGCGGCGATCGGCCCGAGCGCCCGGCTGGTGCCGATGGACGGCTTCCACCTGGCCCAGGCCGAGTTGGAGCGGCTGGGCCGGGCCGCCCGCAAGGGCGCGGTGGACACCTTCGACGCCAACGGGTACGTCTCGCTGCTGCGCCGACTGCGACGGCTGGAGCCGACCGCGGTCTACGCCCCGCTGTTCCGCCGGGACCTGGAGGAGCCGGTGGCCGGGGCGATCGAGGTGCCGCCCTCGGTCCGGCTGGTGGTGACCGAGGGCAACTACCTGCTGTTCACCGACCCGCCGTGGGACGACGTGCGGGCGCTGCTGCACGAGGCGTGGTTCGTCGACCTGGACGCGGAGTCGCGGCTGCGCCGGCTCGTCGCCCGGCACAAGGCGTACGGGCGGACGCCGGAGCAGGCGGCGGCCTGGGTGTACGGCAGCGACGAAACCAACGCCGCCCTGGTCCGTGGCACCGCGAACTACGCCGACCTGGTGGTACGCCTGACCGACCCCCCGCCGGGTTGACGGGACGCCCCGCCGCAGCAGCCGGGCGACCATGGCTCGTTCCTATTCGAGGGTGCGCACCGGGCGGGCGGGATTGCCGACCGCGACCACGTTCGGTGGCAGATCCTTGGTCACGACGGCGCCGGCGCCGACCACGGTGTTCGCGCCGACGGTCACCCCGGCGAGCACGATGGCCCCGCCACCGAGCCAGACGTTGTCGCCGATGGTGATCGGCTTCGCCGCCTCCCATTTCTCCCGGCGCGGGTCCGGCTCGATCGGGTGGGTGGGGGTGAGCAGCTGCACGTTGGGTCCGATCTGGACGTCGGCGCCGATGGTGATCCGGGCGACGTCGAGGAAGACCGCGTTGAAGTTCACGAAGCAGCGCGGACCGAGGTGGATCTGCCGGCCGTAGTCGCAGTGGAAGGGCGGACGGATCCAGGCGTCCTCGCCGAGTGAGCCGAGCAGCTCGCGCAGCGCGGCCAGGCGGCCCTGCGGGCCGGTGGCGGCGGTGGTGTTGAAGCGCTCGATCAGCTGGGCGGCGCGGTCGAGGTCGGCGATGATCTCGGGCTCGTTGGCGATGTAGGGCTCACCGGCGAGCATCCGTTCCCTCATGGACGTCACCAGCCGATCATTCCTGACCGAGTTGGCACCGAATGCCGGGTCCGTCATATTTCGGACTTCATTTTTGCATACCCGGTATGTAGTTCTGGTTCCCGTCAATGTGACTCCTGTCTATGAGGACGCTTCACGAGGAGGATCCGTTGCACCGAACCAGAAGAAAGACCCTCGCGCTCGGTCTCGTGCTCGGCCTGGCGCTCGGCGCCCCGGCCACCGCATCGGCCGCCGCGCCGGGGGCTCCGGCCGATCCGGCCCGGGCGGCCCGGCCCGCCGGGCCACCGTCGACGGCGATCGGGGCGTCGACCAGCGTCACGCTGCTCACCGGGGACCGGGTCACCGTCACCGCCTCCGGCGACGCCGCCGTCCGGCCCGCCGCCGGCCGGAGCGACGTGCGATTCGTGGTACGCCGGGAGCGCGGCCACCTCACCGTCGTGCCGCAGGACGCCCTGCCGCTGGTCCGCTCCGGCCGGGTGGACCGCCGACTCTTCGACGTCACCGAGCTGATCTCCGCCGGCTACGACGACGCCCGCCGCGACGACCTGCCGCTGCTGGTGTCGTACGCCTCGGGCGAGGCCCGGCGCGGCGTGGCGGCGCTGCCCGGCACCCGGGTGACCCGGGACCTGCCGGCGATCCGCGGCGCGGCCCTGACCGCCGGCAAGTCCAACGCCAACGCCGTCTGGGCGGCGGTCACCACCGGCTCCACCGGCACCCGGCTCGGCGCGGCGGGGGGCGTCGAGCGGATCTGGCTCGACGGCCGACGTCGGGTCACCCTGGACCACAGCGTGCCCCAGATCGGGGCGCCCACCGCCTGGTCGGCCGGCTTCACCGGCAAGGGCGTCACCGTGGCGGTGCTGGACACCGGCGTCGACGCGGCCCACCCGGACCTGACCGGCAAGGTGGCCGAGTCGCGCAACTTCACCGAGGTCACCGACGACCGGGACACCGTCGGCCACGGCACCCACGTCGCCTCGACCATCGCCGGCAGCGGCACCGCGTCGGGCGGAAAGTACAAGGGCGTGGCCCCGGACGCCACGCTGCTCAGCGGCAAGGTCTGCGAGGACGTCGGCTGCCCCGACTCGGCCATCCTGGCCGGGATGCAGTGGGCCGCCGTCGACAAGCGGGCCGCCGTGGTCAACATGAGCCTCAGCGGCTGGGACTTCCCCGAGGTCGACCCGCTGGAGGAGGCGGTGCAGACGCTGACCGCCCAGACCGGCACCCTGTTCGTCACCGCCGCCGGGAACGCCGGGTCGGATGCCTCCGTCGGCTCCCCGGCCAGCGCCGACGCAGCGCTCGCCGTCGGCGCGGTGGACCGCGACGACCAGCTCGCCGAGTTCTCCAGCCGAGGCCCCCGGGTCGGCGACGACGCGGTGAAGCCGGACATCACCGCGCCCGGCGTGGACATCGTCGCCGCCCGCTCCGCCGACGGCGTCATCGGCGACCCGGTGGGGGAGAAGTACGTCGCGCTCTCCGGCACCTCGATGGCCACCCCGCACGTGGCCGGCTCGGTGGCGCTGCTGGCCCAGCAGCACCCCGACTGGACGGCCGGCCAGTTCAAGGCGACCCTGATGGCCGCCGCGAAGCCGCACCCGGCGCAGACCGCGTACGAGCAGGGGGCCGGGCGGGTCGACCTGACGCGGGCGATCGGCCAGCAGGTGACCAGTGACCCGGTGAGCGTCTCCTTCGGCCGGGCGCTCTGGCCGCACGGCGACGACGCGCCGATCACCCGCACGGTGGCCTGGCGCAACGCCGGCTCGACCGCCGTCACGCTCGACCTGACCACTGAGATCACCGGTCCGGGCGGCCAACCGGCGCCGGCTGGGATGTTCCGCCTCGGCGCGACCCGGGTGACCGTGCCCGCGGGTGGCCGGGCGGAGACCACCGTCACCGCCGACACCCGGCTCGGCGGCGCCGACGGCTACTGGACCGGCCGGGTCGTGGCCCGCTCCGGCGCCACCGTCGCGGTGACCCCGGTGGCGGTGAACCGGGAGGTGGAGAGCTACACCCTGACGCTGACCCACCTGGACCGGTCCGGCGCGACGACGGGGAACTACTACACCAGCCTGGCCGGGCTGGACCGCTTCGACATCCGGGACGCCTACGACCCGGACGGCGTGGCCCAGGTGCGGTTGCCCAAGGGGCGCTACGGCCTGAGCGCGCTCATCTTCGAGCCCGCCGGTGAGGGCGAAGCCGGCGGGCTCACCATGCTGGCCCAGCCCGAGCTGACCGTCGACCGCGACCTCTCGGTCAGCGTGGACGCCCGGCGGGGCAAGCCGGTCCTGACCACGATCCCGAAGCGGGACGCGACGCCGCTGCTGATCGACGTCAGCGCGGTGTTCTTCGGCGACGAGGGCAGCAGCTACGGCTTCGGGCTCTGGGCCGACAGCTTCGCCGGCCTGACCACCGCCCAGCTCGGCAGCCCGGTCTCCGCGGACCGGTTCGTCTCGACGGTCAGCAGCCAGTGGGCCGACCGGGAGGCCGCCAGCAGCCCCTACCTGTACGCGCTGAGCGAGGCGGTCCCCGGCCGGATGCCGACCGGTTTCGTCCGGCACTACCGAGCCGGTGACCTGGCCACCGTGGTGCACCGGTTCCGGGGCGGCTACCCGGGGATGGTCGCCGAGCGGTTCGTCGTGCCGGAGCTGGAGTACAACACCGGCGCCTCGGCGATCATCCTGCCGACCGAGGTGCCCGGTGAGCGGGTGGAGCACTACAACATCAGGGGCGTGCGGTGGGAGTCCGAGATCGACTTCGGGGTGGTCGGCGAGGACGGCTGGCTGGAACCGAAGGCGGCGCTCTTCTCCGTGCCGACCGCGTACAAGGCGGGCCGGACGGTCCACGAGACCTGGAACCAGGCTCCGTACGGGCCGTCGTTCCCGGCCCCGCGCTGGCCGGAGGAGAGCGTCAGCCGTACCGGTGACCTCATTTTCGCCGGCCTGCCGGTGCACAGCGACGCCGCCGGGCACCCGGGCGGGTCGGTCACCGACACTGCCCGGACCGCGCTGTGGCGCAACGGGAAGCTGGTCGGCGAGAGCGAGTACGCCGGCTACGGCGAGTTCACCGTGCCGCCCGCGGCGGCCGACTACAAGCTGACGGTGTCGGCCACCCGGAGCTTCACCGACCTGAGCACCGAGGTGGAGTCGACGTGGACCTTCCGGTCCGGTCACGTCGCTGGCGAGACCCCGGCCCGGCTGCCGCTGATGGCGGTGCGCTTCGCCCCGCCGCTGCGGGTCGACAACAGCGCGCCGGCCGGCCGCCTCTTCGCCGTGCCGGTGCAGGTGCAGCGGCAGCCCGGGGCGCCGGCCGCCGGGGTGGAGAAGCTGACCGTCGACGCCTCGTACGACGGCGGGAAGACCTGGCGCAAGGCCGCCGCGCTGCGGGTGCCCGGGAAGGGCTGGGTCGCGCTGCTGCGGCACCCGGCCGGCCCCGGTCACGTGTCCCTGCGGGCCACCGCCCGGGACACCGCCGGCAACACGGTGACCGAGCGGATCGTCCAGGCGTACCGCCTGCGGTGAGCAGGGCCGGGCCCGCGGTCTCCCCGCCGTGGGCCCGGACGCCGGTCGGGGTCGGGGCGGTTTGCCCCGGCCCCGACCGGTCCGTCAGTCGTTGGCGTGCAGGGCGGCGTTCAGCTCGATGCCCTTGCCGGTGCGCTGCTTCGCCTCCAGCGCGCCGGTGACGGAGTTGCGCCAGAAGAGCAGGCCGTCCACGCCGGAGAGCTCGCGGGCCTTGACCACCCGCCCGTCCGGCAGGCTGATCTTCGACGCGGCGGTGATGTAGCAGCCCGCCTCGACCACGCAGTCGTCGCCGAGCGAGATGCCGACGCCGGCGTTCGCGCCGATCAGGCTCCGCTCGCCGATGCTGACCTTCTCGGTGCCGCCGCCGGAGAGGGTGCCCATGATCGACGCCCCGCCGCCGATGTCGGAGCCGTCACCGACCAGCACGCCCTGCACGATCCGCCCCTCGACCATCGAGGTGCCCAGCGTGCCGGCGTTGAAGTTGACGAAGCCCTCGTGCATCACGGTGGTGCCGGCGGCCAGGTGCGCGCCGAGCCGGACCCGGTCCGCGTCGGCGATCCGGATTCCGGAGGGGACCACGTAGTCGGTCATCCGGGGGAACTTGTCCACTCCGTACACCGCCAGGTACCGGCCGGCGGTCCGCTCGATCACCCGCAGCTCGTCGACCCGCTCCGGCGGGCACGGCCCGGCGGACGTCCAGGCCACGTTCGCCAGCTTGCCGAAGATGCCGTCCAGGTTGACCTCGTTGGGCCGCACCAGGCGGTGGGAGAGCAGGTGCAACCGGAGGTACGCGTCGGCGGCGTCCTTGATCGGGTCGTCCAGCGAGCCGATCACGGTGGTGACCTCGACGGTACGCAGACCCGGCAGCGCCCGCTCGCCGATCGCGCCCGGCGGCAGGTCGAGCACGTCGCCCTGGTCCTCGCCGGGGACCAGCGGCAGCTCGCCGAGTCCGAGCTTGCCGGTCGGGTACCAGGTGTCGAGCACCTGGTCGTCAGCGGTGACGGTGGCCAGGCCGATGCCCCAGGCGGGTACTGCGGACGTCACTGTTACACCTCTCGTTCGCGGCTGCGGGGCAGGCGGGCGCACTGCCCGCGCGCACCGAATTTGACGGTACCGTGCCCAGCATGGAGAACCCGCTGACCCCCGAGGTCTTGGCTGATCCGGTGGCCCTGACCCGTGCCCTGGTCGACATAGAGTCCGTCTCCCTCAACGAGAAGGCCATCGCCGACTGCGTCGAGGAGGTGCTGCGGGGCGTGCCGCACCTGGCCACGTTCCGGCACAACAACACGGTGATGGCCCGTACCGACCTGGGTCGGGCGTCCCGGGTGGTGCTCGCCGGCCACCTGGACACGGTGCCGCTGAACGACAACTTCCCGTCGACGATGCGCGGCGACCTGATGTACGGCTGCGGCACCTCGGACATGAAGTCCGGGGTGGCGTTCGCGCTGCACCTGGCGGTGACCCTGCCCGACCCGCGCTACGACGTGACGTACTTCTTCTACGAGGCCGAGGAGATCGAGTCGAGGTACAACGGACTCACCCTGGTCGCGCAGGCGCACCCGGAGTGGCTGGAGGCCGACTTCGCGGTGCTGCTGGAGCCGACGTACGGGATCGTCGAGGCCGGCTGCCAGGGCACCATGCGGGCGGTCGTCACCACGTACGGCGAGCGCGCCCACGCCGCCCGGTCCTGGCACGGGGTGAACGCCATCCACGGCGCGGGCGAGGTGCTGCGCCGGCTGGGCGGCTACGAGGCCCGACGGGTCACCATCGACGGCTGCGACTACCGCGAGGGACTGAACGCGGTGCGGATCGCCGGCGGGGTGGCCGGCAACGTCGTCCCGGACCGCTGCGAGATCGAGATCAACTACCGGTACGCACCGGACCGTGACCCGGCCGCCGCGGAGGCGCACCTGCGGGAGGTCTTCGCCGGCTTCGACCTGACGGTGACCGACGCGGCGGCGGGCGCGGCCCCCGGCCTGGAGTCGCTCGCGGCGCAGGAGTTCCTCGCCGCCGTCGGCGCCGCGCCGATCGGCAAGCTGGGCTGGACGGACGTGGCGCGGTTCGCGGCGATGGGCATCCCGGCGCTGAACTTCGGCCCCGGCGACCCCAACCTGGCCCACCACAAGGACGAGCACGTCGAGATCACCAAGATCCGCGACGGCGCGGCGACCCTGCACCGCTGGCTCGCCTCCGCCTGACCCCGCGCCCCCGTCCAGCTCGGCCCGCGCTTCCGGTCCGCTCGCCTCGGTGATCAAGAGGTTTGCGTCCAAAGGGGGCCGGCGGCGTCAAGTGGTGAGTGCAATCGTCAGGGCGCGATGAGTTGAGCCAGGCGCTGGGTTGGGGTTGCCCAGCTCAGCGTCTGGCGGGGGCGGGTGTTCAGTTCGTGGGCGACTTCGTCGAGGCCG